>JANJTH010000440.1 GCA_024711205.1 Planctomycetota bacterium
CAGGCGCCAAGGGCGCGGGAGCCGGCGCCGGCGCGTGCGCGCCGGGCCGGGGCGCCGGGCCCGCCGGCGTCCCGGGCCCCGACATGGCCTCCGCGACCGCGGCCGGCGTGGGCACCGGGAGCGGGCTCGGGATCAGGTCGAACAGGTCGTCGACCGCGCGGTGCCGCAGCACCTCGAGGTCGGGGTCGTCCTCGCGCGCCGCGCGGAAGTGCTCGACGAGCGCCGCGCGCAGCCGGTCCGTCTCGGCCCGCCGCGCAGGCGCGAGGCCGCCCGCGACCTCGGCGTGGAACTCGGCCAGCCAGCGCTGCTGGAGGAGCCGGCGCCGCCGCTCGAGGTCCTCCTCGAGCCAGTGGAGCGCCTGCTCGGTGTAGGCGTCCCGCGCCGCGTCGTCGCCAGCCACGAGCGCCGCCCGGCCCGCCGCGCACGCGGCCTGGTACAGGCAGCCCCGGTCGAGGTCGCCGCGCAGCGCCTCGTCCGCGAGCGCGGCCTCGAACGCCCTTACGGCCTCGGCCGCGCGGTCCGCCCGGAGGAGCGCGTGCGCGAGCACGGCCTGGTCCGCGGGGCACGCGGGCGCGCCGCCCTCGCCGAAGAGCTCGGCCGCGAGGTCCGCGGGCCGCCCGGGGTCGCAGCGGAGCGCGAGCACCGGCGAGCGCAAGGTGCGCGCCCCGACGTGGACGAAGTGCGCGCCCTTCCGACGCGCGACCCCGAAGTGCTCCGACAGGTCGAGCTGGAACGGGATCGCCCAGGCGCGCCGGCCGCCCTCGAGCTCGACGTCGCGCGCCGGCCGCCCGAGGAGCGGCCGGTCGCCCACGAGGCCCCGCACGAACGGGAGCGGCCCGAGCTCGTCCGTGGAGGTGACGAACAGGGCCCGCGCCCAGGCCTGCGCCTCCTCGGGGTCGTCGGCCCGGTCGACCACGAGCACCCCGTGGATCCACTGGGGGCCGGCCTGGAAGAACCGCCCGGTGGGCGGCCCGGCGAGCGCGATCCCGGGCGCGGCCGGCGCAGGCACCCGCGAGCCCATCGCGAACAACGGCACCGTCGGGCGCACGCTCAGGCCTCCTGCACGGTCAGGGCCTGCGTGTCGATCGCGAGCGCGTTCGAGCCGTGCTCGCGCAGGCCCGCGCGCACGAACAGGCGCGGCTGCCGCCCGTCCTCCCCGACCCGGACCCGGAACGGCACGACGAGGTAGCCGCCGTCGACGTCGGGGTCCTCCTCGTCGGGGTCGTAGCCCGCGGGGAGCCCGAGGAAGTTCTCGGCCTCGTCGTTCTCCCAGCGGATGAACGGGTCCTTGAGGTCGACCCCGCTCGCCCGCCCCGACTCGGTGTCCTCGGCCGTCACGACGATCGCCCACTCCCTGTGGCGGTACGCGCCCCACAGGGCCGACGGCAGCGCGTAGCGGACGAGCAGGTCGAACAGGACGTCGTCGCCCGCCCGCGCCAGCTTCACGGCCGCGATCCGGACGCCGGCCTCGCCGAGCGGCAGCTCGGGCGTCTCGGGCAGCGACATGGGCGCCAGCATCGCGCGGATCCCGCAGTCGAGCGAACTCGTCACTTGTAGAGCTCCCAGTACTTGGCCTTCATCGCCTCGGCGCTCAGGTCCGTGCGCCGGAGGTTCTCCAGGCAGGTCGGGCAGAACGCCCCGTCCGGATCCACCTTCGGATGGTCCGCGTGGTAGAGGGTGCAGAGCGACCCCTTCGTCGAGTCGTGCGCGTAGGTCTTGCCCGAGGTCGTCTTCGTCGAGTCGACCTCCTTCGCGTTCGTCCAGCAGTGCGGGCCCCGGCCGCCGTGGTCGTCCGTGTACCAGACCGGGTTCGTCTCCGTCCCGTCGGAGGCGCCCGTGTCGACCTTGTAGAGCGCACACTCCTTGCGCGCCTGCTGGAGGCCGTGGCCGATCTCGTGCGTGAAGGTCTGGAGGACCGACACCTCGGGGTCCTTGCTCCGACAGACGACGAAGTTGCCGATGCTGTAGCCGCAGCAGCCCGCGTTCACGAGCACGTTCAGCTTGAGCCGGAGCGTCACCTTGTTGCCCCGATCGAGCGCCGCGTTGAGCTCGGCGTCCTCGTGGAGCTTGATCTTGACCTCCTCCTTGCTCACCTTCTCCCAGCGCGCCTTGTCGAGCGTCCGCTCGGCGCCCGAGCTGCCGACCTTCGCCTTGAGCTCCTTCTTCCAGGCGTCGCCGTCGCGGTCGAGCTCCGAGGTCTTGCAGTGCGCGACCCACCTGCCGCGGTGCACGACCCACTTCCCGCTCTTCCGCACGAGCAGGTCGCCCTTCTTCGAGGCCGGGCCGTCCTTGGGCGTGCCGTTCTCGGAGAGCTCGTAGGCGTCGCCCTCGGCCGGGTCCTTGACGCCGTCGAGCTCGGACGCGGACTTCGTCCCCTTCGAGGCCGGCCGCGTCGATGCGTCCAGGTCCTCGACCCAGGCGTTCGCGGTCTTGTCGGTCTTGCTCCTGGTCAGGGCGCGGTCGAGGGCCTGCTCGTCCTCCTTCACGAGGTCGTTGACGAACGCGATCTTCAGGTGGAACGGGCGGTCCTTGATGTCCTTCTTGTCGTCGGGGTAGATCGAGGGGAGGTCGAGCTTCGTGTAGTGGGCCGGCTTGACCGTCGTCTCCTCGTCCTGCTTGCAGTCGAAGCGCCCGACCAGCTCCAGCTCGATCCCGGCCTTCTCGAACGCGGCGTGGAACTTGTCCTTGATGTTGTCGAACATCGTCTTGCACTTCTGGTTCATGAGCCAGACGGAGTAGTAGATCTTCCGCCAGGTCTCGAACTCGAGCTCGAGGAGCTGGGTCTGGTCCGACTCCTTCTTCGCGTGCTTCTTGCACTTGATCTTGTAGGTGTCCTTGCCCGTGTGCGGCAGGGTCAGCTCGGTCGTGAACTTCTCGTCGGCCTCCGTCGTGGTCGGGTCCTTGACCTTGCAGCGCGCGGCCGCCGCGAGGTACTTCACCTCGACGTTCTTGGCGCCCGGCTCGATCGTCCAGTCGACCTTCCGCTTGAACGAGAAGAAGCCGCGCTTCGAGGTCGGCTTCGCCTCGAGCGTGGGCTTGTTGCCACGGTCGGTCACCCCCTCCTTGGCCGGGAGGTTCACGTACTGCTTCTTCGCCGCCATGCTCGCCCCTCGCCTCCGCCCTCGCCGCGGCCACGCGGCCGCGCCTTCGTCCGTCGTCCTCGCGCGCCTCGCGCCGCTCCCGCGGCGCGGACTAGTCCGTCCCGGCGTCCGCGTCGGCCTCGCTCGTCGCCCCCGGCCCCGCGTCCTCGCCCCGGCTCGAGACCCCGGCGAGCGCCGGCGCCCCGCCGCCGCCCCCGCGGACCTCCTCGTCGGCGTCGGCCGGCAAGGCGTCGAGGGCCTCGAGCTCCCAGTCCTCGTCCTCCTCCTCGCGCGTCGACTCGGCCGGGCCGTCTCCCTCGACCGAGACGCTGCCGAACGACGAGCCGCCCGTGAAGTCGAGCGCCTCGAGGTCCCACTCCTCGTCGACGAGGGGCTTGCGCAGGCTGAACACCCGGGTGCGACCCAGGCGCATGGTCCACTTGTTCTTGGCCTTGCCGCACGACGGGCACTTCTGCGCGTCGTCCTTCTGCTCGGCCCCACAGCAGGTCCAGGGCATGCGCCCTCCGCACACCGGGAATCCTAGTCGACGCGGGGGCCGTCCGCGCGCCCTCCGGAACCCCCGGCGAGGTCGAGGGGCCCTCGCGGCAGCACACGCCGGGCCGCGACCCGCGGGGCCGGCGTCACGGAGCCTCGAGCGCCGCGCGCTCCGCCTCGACCGCCGCGCGCTCGGACTCGTCCCAGGCCAGGCGGTGGAGCCGCGTCGTGGCGGCGGCCTCGAGCGCGCGCCCGTAGAGGGCCCGGGCCTCGTCGAGGGCCGCGCGGCGCGCGGCGCCGGCCGGCAGCGCGCGCCCGTGCGCCGCCGCGGCGCGGGCCGCGTCGAGGAGGTGCCGCGGGTGCCCCGGGTAGACCTCGACCGCGCGCGCGTGCGCCGCGCGGGCGCCCGCCCAGTCCGGCGGCGCGAGGTCCCGGCGCA
>JANJTH010000460.1 GCA_024711205.1 Planctomycetota bacterium
AGCCCCCGGGGTGAATCCGTCTCCGGCCGCGACGAGGACCTCGAGCGCCTGGCGCTCGCGCTTCCGTCTCAACACGGGGGCGACCCGCGCGAGCAGGTCCGCGAGCGACACAGGCTCGACGCCTGGCGGGGCGGCCTCCGGCGCAGGCTCGGCCGCGACGGCTTCCGCGCGCAGAAGGTCGGCCGCCTCGTGGAAGTCGGACACGAACCGCGCGACGGGGCGGCCCGGGGCCGCCGCGGCGAGCACGAGGAACGGCAGCGCCATGCCGGGGTCGGCGGGCCAGAGCTCCGAGTCGG
This sequence comes from Planctomycetota bacterium, assembly GCA_024711205.1. Taxonomy (GTDB): domain Bacteria; phylum Planctomycetota; class J058; order J058; family J058; genus JANJTH01. Next base: position 297 of record JANJTH010000460.1, read on the forward strand.
ACGCACCGCGCCCGTGCCCCGCGAGGTAGACCCGCGCCCCCGCCAGCGCGCCGAGCAGTCGACCCACGCCCGGCGACGCCCCCGGCGGCCGCAGGTGCCCCCGCTGCTCTGCGGCGTCGACCGCCTCGCCCTGGGCCTCGACGCTGCCCGCGCCGGCCAGCTCGCGGCGCAGCCGACGCATCGCCGCGAGGGCGCGCCCGAGCTCGCGGTTGCCCTCCTCGACGAAGGTCCGCGCGCCGTCGATGTCGCCAGGCAGCGGCGGGACGGTCGCGGCGAAGGCAGCGGCGTCCAGAGCAGGGAAGGCCGCGCGCACCGCAGGCAGCGCCGGCGCCCCTAGCGCGCCGTCGTCGAGCAGCGCGAACAGGGCGCCGAAGGCGGACGACCGCCGCCAGAGCGGCCCGCCCGAGCGCACGCGGGTCGCAAGCTCGTCTCGCAGCCGCTCGAGCCGGTTCCGGCGAGCCGAGAGCCCGCCGAGCAGGCGGGCGGGGTCGGCCCCATCGAGCGCCCAGCGGGCGAGGTCCACGGCTTCGGGCCCGATCGGGCCGAGCAGGTTCGCCAGGTCGTCGGTTGGTCCAGGTAGAGTCATGGCGCTGCTCCCCCCGGGGCCGGCGCGCCACCGCCAAGTAGGGCCGGCCCCGGGGACCAGCCTACGGGCCGGTCCGACAGGCCCCCGAGCCGGGCGCCGGGCCTCGACGACCACGGTCACCGGCGACGCCTCGACGTGCGCCAGGTCCCCCACAACGCCCGGCCGACGCCCTGCCAGTCCCCGCGCTCGGCCGCCCGCCGTGCGAGCTCACGCAGGCGCGCGCGAAGTCGCTCGTCCTGCGCGACGGCGAGCGGGTCCACGGGCCGCGGGCGCGCCAGCGCGGCGACCGCGGCCTCGAGGTCCTCGGCCGTCACGAGCGCCGCCGGGCTCGCGAGAGCCCCTCGACGAGCCGGTCCGCGACCCGGGCCTCGGCGCGGGCCAGCGCGAGCTCGCCCTCGAGCCCGCAGCCCCGGACGGTGCGCCGCGCCTCGCCCTCGAGCGCGCGCAGCAACCGGTCGAGCGCCCGCTCGCGCTCGAGCTCGGCCGCGTGGCGCAGCTCGGCGAACGCCGCGAGGTCCCCGCGCAGGTCGGGCGGCACGTCGCCCAGCGCCCGGCGCGCCGCCGCGCCCAGGGCCCCGCGCTCGCCCGCCAGCGCCACCGCGCGCGTCCACGCCTCGCGCCTGCCGTCGGGCAGCGCCTCGACCCGCTCGAACACCCGCTGCATCTTCGTCGTCGTCATCTCGCCCTCCGTCCGTAGACCGAGCCCCGTCGCGAGCACCCCGCCCGCGCCGTCCTGGTCGTCCTGGTCTCGTCGCGCCTCGCGGGCGCTGCTACGCCGTCTCGCCCTCGGCGGGCCGGTCGTCCTCGGCGGGCCGGTCCTCCGGGTCGTCGGGCACGAGCACCCGCAGCGCGTTCGCGAGCGTGTCGAACACGGCCGCCTCTCGCTCGCGCCGCTCGATCTCTGCGCGAAGCGGGTCGTCCGGGCGATTCCGCACGGTCCCCCAGGCAAGGCCCGACAACGTGGGGAGCAATCCGACGAGCACACGAACGGCCTCAGCGGCGAAGTCCTCGCGCGCGGCGGCCGCCTCAGCCTCGGCGGCCTCGATGACGCGACCAACCCGCGCGAGCGCGGGCAGGCACGCAGGGTCGGCGGCCTCCGGCGGTAGTGCCGCGAGGCTGGCGTTGGCGGCGGAGTCGGCCCCGCGTCCTCCGGCCTCGCCAAGCGAGGCCAAGCGCGCCGCCATCGCCCACTGGCCGCGGATCGAACAGAGCCGTTCCACGAGGGCGTGGTCGCTCTTGTCCGTTTCGTCCCGCGGCAGGACGCACCCGGCCTCCCGGGCCTCCCGGCGGAGTCTCGCGAGCTCGCGGGCGCGCTTGAGGGCGCGCTTGAGGGCGCCCTCAAGCTCACCATCAAGCGGACTCTCGGCCGGGGCGGTCACGACGCGCCTCCGGCCGGCTCGGCGAGCCGCTCGCCCTCGTCGTGCTCCGGGCAACGCAGGTCGTTCATGCCCTGCCACTCCTCGTCGTTCCTCACGACTAGACCTCCTCGTGCGCTTTCGGGCGCGGGTCCATTCTGCCGGCGCCCTCCGTCGCCCTCACCTGGCTCGCCCCAGGCCAGGGCCGCGTCGGCCTGGTCGAGCACGGCCCGGTGCGTGAGGCCGCGCGCCTCGTCGTAGCGGGCCAGCGCCGCCCGCGCCGGGTCCGGCAGGTCCACGCCCGCGAGCGCGCCCGCGAGCGCAGCCGCCGCGCGCAGCTCGAGCCGGAGGGCCTCGTCGACCGCCTGGCGTGCGGCTTCGTAGCGGCCGGTCACGCCGCCGCCTCGGGCGCGCCCGGCAGGTCGCTCCCGCGCAGCACGAGCCCTCGCTCGACCACGGCGAGCAAATCGCGCGCGGCCGCCCGGCCCTCCGGCGTCGCCGGGAACGAGAGCAGGCGCCGCCAGCGCCCGCCGCGCCGGGCGAGCACGAGCACGCGGTCGCCCTCGTCGAGCAGGCGAGCGAAGCGGCCTTCGGTGCTGTCGTTCATCTCGACCTCCGGTTGTCGCCGGGTCATGCTATGACTGGCGACGCCCGGCAATGTATGACAAAGCCCGCCGCGCTGTCAAGGAGCCCCTCGTGAACGCCGCCCCCCGTGGCACAAAGCCCGCCCTCGTCGGACAATGCGCCCTCATGCCCGAGGAACTGGACAAGCGCCTCAGCCTGCGAGTCAGCGCCGACGACGAGCGCGCCATCCAGGCCGTCTCCGCGCGCTTCCCGGCGTTCAAGGAGTCGCTCGTCATCCGGCAGGCGCTCCGGGCGGGCCTCGCCGCGCTGCTCGCGGACCCCGCGCTCATCAGCGCGCCCCCGCCTGCCGTCGACGCCCCGCCGCCCGCGCCCGCGACGAAGCCCCGGCGCACCCGCCGGCAGTAGCGCGGCCGCGAGCGTTGGGCGCGTAAGCCCCTGCGCCGGGCAAGGGGTGGACGAATCGTCCACCCCCTTTGCCCGGCGGAAGGCCAGGTGGCGCAACAGGGGTCGTCACTTCGAAGCCCCCCTCTTGCGCGGCCTCGGCGAGTCGGCGCTCGAACTCGGCCTCGTTGAGCTGGGCCAGGACGCGGAGGCGATGCGCCTCAAGTCGAGTCAAACCGTTTCGCTCGGAAACGGTTTCTCGCCGGCCTCTGCCGCCAAGCGACTCAGCCGGCCCGAGCAGCTCGCCGATGCGGCGCTCGGCGCGGAGCCGCAGCTCGCCTGCCCGGCAGTAGAGCTCCCCGGCGTCGGCGCGCTTGCGGCTGTAGGCCTCGAGGGCCGCCGCGCGAACCGAGCGGAACTCGCCGGACGCCAGGCGCTCGGCGATCGCGGGCGCGTCGCGAGCGATCCTCGCGGCGAGGTAGCTGGCCTGGTTGCCTCCCTTGGGGCCGGTCAGGTCGTTGCCATTGTCAACGACCTTTCTTCCCCTGCCCGCCTTCTTCCCGCCCTCGCGCTGGCGCTCACGCACCTCGTCCGGCGTCCTGGCCGGCTTGGCTTCGCGTCCGGCCTTGGCGGCGCGCAGGGCTCGCGCCTCGGCATGCGAGAGCCCGCGCACGTCGGCCTCGTGCTCGAGGAGCCCTCAGCCCGCGTCGGCGGCCTCGCGGCGGTCGGCCCATGCCGCCTGGTCGCGCTCGTGCGCTTCGAGCCCCAGCTCGTGCGCCAAGTCGACGAGTGTTCGCCGCGGCGTCGGGGGCGCGCCCGTGAACACGCACGCGCCCTCCGAGGCCCGCGCCTCGTAGAGCCGCACCCGCGCCTCGTGCGCGGGCGGCGTCGGTGCGGCGACCGGCTCGAGCCCGCGACCACGCCAGCGCCGGGCGGGCGGCTTCGGGCCGGGCTCAGGCCCCGCGGCGAAACGGGGGCGCGGCCGGGACCTCGGGCCCGGCGTCGTCGCCCTCGTCGTTGGGCTCGTCGTCGCCCTGGTCGTCGCCCTCGTCGGCCTCGCCGCGAACCGCGTCGAGCGCAGCGCGCAGCCGCGCGGGCACGTCCGGCCGGCACGAGGCCCCGTCGACCCACCGGCGCATCATCGCGAACGTCGTCCCCGCCGCGCGCGCAGCCGGGTTCAACCCGCCCGCCGCCTCGACCAGCTCGCCGGCCAGGGCGCGGACCTCGGCCACGTCGGCCGCCGGGCTCACCGTGCGCGCTCGGGCGCGGGCAGGGCGGGCGGACGGCGCGGGCGGCGCCGCGACCGGCGCCAGCCCGAGC
>JANJTH010000475.1 GCA_024711205.1 Planctomycetota bacterium
CCCCCCCCCCCCCCCCCCCCCCCCGCGACCGCGGGGCCCGCCCGGACGGGCCCGCGGCGCGGGCGCACTCGGACGGGCCCGCGGCGCGGGCGCACGCGGACGGGCCCGCGGCGCGGGCGCACTCAGACGGGCCCGCGGCGCGGGCCCTTCCGGCGCGGCGTCGGCCACACCCACAGCAGGTGGTCGAACGGGTCGAGCACGAGCCGGTGCAGCGGGCGGAGCACGCTGCACCCGGCGAGCGCCAGCGGGTAGGGCACGCCGAGCGTGCTGTCGGCGCCGTGGACGACGAGCCGGACCCCCTCGACGCGTCCGGGCCCGACGTCGAGCACGAGGCCCGGGTGCCCGCCCGGCGCGCGGAGGACCCGGCGCGAGACGGCGCCCCCCACGCCGGCGAGCCGGACGGTGCCCGCCGGCTCGAGCGGGACCCCGGCCGCGCGCAGGGCCGCGACGGCCGCCTCGTTCACGTCGAGCTGGGGCGTGACGCCGAGCGTCGTCGCCCCCGTGTCGAGGCGGCAGGGCAGGTCGACGCCCGCGAGCCGCACGCCCACGGTCGGGAGCCCGAGCGGGTGCGCCAGCGCGAGGGCCGTGGCGCCCGCCGGCGCGCGCGCTCGCTCGTGCGCGAGCCGCAGGGTCACCTCCTCGGCCACCCAGTCGAGCGTGACCTGGTAGCGCCCGATGAAGTCCGTGCCGAGCAGGCCGACCTGCGGCCCCGCGGGGGGCGAGGCGAAGTGCGCGAACGACTGCACGTGGAAGGTCGCGTCCCGGAAGGTGGCCCGCCCGAGCGGGAGCCGCTCGAACACGGCCCGCCCCGTGCGCAGGCCGCCGGTCGTCCCGCCGAGCGAGCCCGCCCCGCCGTCGCGGTAGCGCGCGCCCGTCCGCGCGAGCCACGCGCCGTCCACGCCCGACGTGTTCGCGCCGGTGTCGAACAGGAACAGCCCGCGCGCCCCGCCCAGCTCGAGCTCGACGTAGGGCGCGCCGCGGAACACGACGAGCGGGTACACCGCGCTGTCCGGGCGCGCGACGGCGTCCGCCGCGCCCGACGCCCGGTCCTGCGCCCGCGCGCGCCCGGCCGCGGGGCCGGAGGCGAGCGCCCCGGCGAGCGCGGCCAGGGCGAGGACGAGCCCGTGCGCGGCGCGCGGCCGCCGGCGAGCCACGCCGGGCTACTCCGCGCGGGGCAGGGGCTTCCCGCCCGGCGCGAGGAGCGGCGCGTAGAAGTCGTTGCCCTTGTCGTCGACGACGATGAAGGCCGGGAAGTCCTCGACCTCGATCTGCCAGATCGCCTCCATGCCGAGCTCGGGGTACTCGAGGACCTCGACCTTCTTGATGCAGTCCTGCGCGAGCCGGGCCGCCGGGCCGCCGATCGAGCCCAGGTAGAACCCCCCGTGCCGCTTGCACGACGCGGTGACCTCCGGGCCGCGGTTGCCCTTGGCGAGCGTCACGAGCGACGCGCCCTGGGCCTGCAACGCGGGCAGGTAGGCGTCCATGCGCCCGGCCGTCGTCGGGCCGAACGAGCCCGACGGCAGCCCGTCGGGCCGCTTCGCCGGGCCCGCGTAGTAGATCGGCCGCGCGCGCACGTAGTCCGGCAGGCCCTCGCCGCGCTCGAGCCGCTCCGCGAGCTTCGCGTGCGCGATGTCGCGGGCCACGACCATGGGCCCCGAGAGCGCCACGCGCGTGCCGACCGGATGCCGCGTCAGCTCGGCGAGCACCTCGCGCATCGGCCGCGCCAGGTCGATCCGCACGCACGCGCCCTCGTCGGCGGCCCGCCCGAGCAGGAACCGCTCGGGGTGCCGGTCGAGCCGCTCGAGCCACACCCCGTCGCGGTCGATCCGCCCGCGCACGTTGCGGTCGGCGCTGCACGAGACGCCCACCCCGACCGGGCACGAGGCCCCGTGGCGCGGGAGGCGGACCACGCGCACGTCGTGGCAGAAGTACTTGCCGCCGAACTGGGCCCCGATCCCGAACGCGCGGGTCATCTCGAAGATCCGCGCCTCCCAGGCCGGGTCGCGGAAGGCGCGCCCGCCCGGGCTCCCGGTCGTGGGCAGGCGGTCGAGCTCGCCCGCGGTCGCGAGCTTGAGCGCCTTCATCGTCGCCTCGGCCGAGGTCCCGCCGATCACGATCGCGAGGTGGTAGGGCGGGCAGGCCGACGTGCCGAGCTTGCGCAGCACCTCGTCGCACCAGGCGACGAGCCGCCGCTCGTTGAGGAGGGCCTTCGTCTCCTGGTAGAGCATCATCTTGTTCGCGGAGCCGCCGCCCTTCGCCACGAACAGGAAGTCGTAGCGGTCGCCCTGCGTCGCCTGGAGGTCGAGCTGGGCCGGGAGGTTCGTGCCCGTGTTCCGCTCCTCGAACATGCCGAGCGGGGCGAGCTGCGAGTAGCGGAGGTTCCGCGCCTGGTAGGCCTCGAACACGCCGCGGGAGAGCGCCTCCTCGTCCCGGCCGAGCGTCCACACGCGCTGGCCCTTCTTGCCCAGGACCTGCGCGGTCCCCGTGTCCTGGCAGCCCGGGAGCACGCCCTGGGCCGCGATCGCCGCGTTGCGCAGCAGGTCGCGCGCGACGAACCGGTCGTTCGCGGTCGCCTCGGGGTCGTCGAGGATCCGGGCCAGCTTCTCGAGGTGGCCCGTGCGGAGCAGGTGGGCCACGTCCTCGAACGCGCGCCGGCACAGGCGCGTGAGCGCCGCCGGCTCGACCTCGAGGACCTCGCGCCCGCCCAGGTCGACCACCCGCACGCCCTCGGCGCCGAGGTGGTCCCACACGGTCGGGTCCGGCCCCTCGAGCTGGAACGTGGGCTCGTAGGCAAAGTCCGTCACGGCGCCTCCGCGGCCGCGGGGGGCTCCCGGCCGCGGCGGGGCGGAGTCTAGCGCCGGCGGGGGGCCCGCGTCAGGGCGAGCGGCGGCCCAGGAACTTGCCCAGGAGCGACTTGGCCTTGAGCATCATCTGGCCGCTCTTGAGCTCCCGCTCGAGGTCGGCCTCGAGGAGCGCGGCCGAGTGGTAGCGGTCGCGCTGCTTCTTCTCGAGGCACTTGAGGACGATCTGCGCGACCGACCGCGGGACCTGGGGGTTCAGCTCGACCGGGTCCTTCGGCTTGTCGCTCACGACCGCCTTGATGATCGCGCGGGGGTCGCGCCCGCCGAACGGCGGCTGCCCCGTGAGCAGGAAGTACATCGTGGCGCCGAGCGAGTAGAGGTCGCTCGTGACGTTCACCTCGCCGTGGCCCCCGCGCGGCTGGGCCTGCTCCGGCGGCATGTAGCTCGGCGTGCCCAGGATCATGCCCTTGTCGGCGTCGCTGCGATGCTCGGTCACGAGGCCGAAGTCGATCAGGCGCGCGATGTACGGCGTGTGGCCCTGGTCGAGCATCACGTTCTGCGGCTTCAGGTCGCGGTGGTAGGTCCGCTGCTGGTGCACGTAGCCGAGCGCCGAGGCGACCTCCTTGCACAGGCGCACGGCGAGGAGCGGCGGCATGGGGCCGCTCTTGAGCACGTGCGTGCGGGTCTCGATCCCCTTGATCAGCTCCATCGAGTAGAAGGTCAGGCCCTCCTCGACCCCCGCGTCGAACATGCGCACGATGTGCGGGTGGTCGAAGCGGGTCAGGACGCGCACCTCGTCGAGGAACCGCTCGGCCTCGCGAGGGTCGGCCTTGTTCTCGAGCATGACCTTGAGCGCGAGCCGGCCCTCGTAGCCGCGCTCGCGCGCCAGGGCCTTCGTGTTGCCGCCCGGCTCGGCCTCGAGCACGACGCCGAACGCGCCGCGCGCGATCTCGCCCAGGATCTTGTAGTCGCCGATCTCGAACCCGTCGAAGGGCTGGCGCATCTTGAGCCGGCGCTGGAACTCCTCGCGCGAGAGCCGGCCGGCGCCGCGCCGGCTCTTGGCCCCGGGGACGAGCCCGGGGCGCCCGGTCCGCGTGGACTCGGAGACGCTCACGTCCTTCTGGAGCCGGAGGTCGAACGCGCCGCTCTCGGGCTTGCCCGGGGCGGCCGGCGCGCCCGGGCGCGCGGGCCCGTCGCGGACGATCAGCGTCGGCTCGGCCAGGATCGCGTCCTCGTCCGGGGGGAGCGCCAGGTCCGGCCCCGGGGCGTCGCGGAGCATCATCGTGGGCTCGGCGAAGATCGCGTCCTCGTCCTGCGCGGACGCCGGCGCGCCGCCCGCGCGCGGGAGCGCCGGCATCACGCCCGAGTCGTCGCGCAGGGCGAGCGGCTCGTCGCGGAGCATCATCGTGGGCTCGGCGAAGATCGCGTCCTCGTCGCGGGCGGGCGGCGGGGCCGCGCGGGGCGCCGGCGGACGGGCGGCCCCGCGCGGGGGCGGGGCCGGCTCGTCGCGGAGCATCATCGTGGGCTCGGCGAAGATCGCGTCCTCGTCCGGGGCGGGGGGCGGCGCGGCGCGGTGGGCCTGCGGACGGGCGGCCCCGCGCGGGGGCGGGGCCGGCTCGTCGCGGAGCATCATCGTGGGCTCGGCGAAGATCGCGTCCTCGTCCGTCGACACGTCCGAGGCGTTGGGGTCGAGCCCGCCCTCGTCGTCGGGGACGACGAGCGGACGGGCCTCGACGCTGTCGTCGGGCGGGAGCGCGAGGTCGTCGGCGTCGTCGCCCAGGGCCGGGAGGAGGTCCGAGTCGCTGAGGCGCCGCCCGGCCGCGCGCGGGGGAGCGCTCGCCCCGGGCCGCGCGGGCGGCGGGGCGCCAGCGCCGCCGCCCGCGAGGGCGGCCTCGAGCCGGGCGCGGGCGGGGCCGTCGATCAGGCCCGCATCCTCGAGGAGCCGCTCGAAGGGGCGGCCCGGGAAGTGCGGGACGAGCCGGGCCGCGCGCGCGAGGCCGCGCTCGTCGATCAGGCCCATCGCCACCGCGAGCCGGCCGACGGCCACGCTCCGCCCGTCCACGCTCAGTGGACCTCGTCGTCGGGGGCGCGCCAGGGCGGCGCGGCCGGGTCCGGCGCAGGCGGGGCCGGCGCCGGCTCGAGCTGCGCCGCGACGGCGCCCGGGACGACATCGCCGAAGAACGGCGTCAGGACGATGAGCGGGCTCAGGAACAGGAGCCCCGCGAGGAGGTTCCAGGTGCTGCCCGGCCCCCACTCGGTCGCGACGAGCTCGCGGTACGGGAGGTAGCCGGGCCTGCGCAGCTCGACCTCGTACTCGCACCCGATCACGGTCGAGGCCTTGAAGCGGCAGGGTGTGGTCCCGACCCGCTCGCCGTCGACCCAGACCTCCGCGCCGTGCGGGAAGCTCTGCACGTAGACGCTCTGGCACCCCGCGAGGGCGACGGTGAGGGCGAGCGCGGCGGCGCGCTGGGAGGTTCGGGTGAGGCACCGGCGGTCCACGACCCCGAGCGTAGCGCACCGCGGTCGCCGTCGCGAGTCGAGCCGCCGACGGGCTCTCCGGCCCGGGGGCGCGACCGCTCGACCCGTGGTCGGCCGCGAACGGGCCGGGTACACTCCGCCGCGATCGGAAGCCCGTGATGCCCCAGCCCGACGCGCCGTGCGCCTGCGGCGCGCCCCCAGAGGTCGTCCGCGTCGACGTCGTCGAGTCCCGGCGCTGTCCGGCCTGCGACGCCACGGACGAGCGGCGGGCCTCCTACGACCTCCTGCGCGGCGAGATGCCCCCGGACCTGTCGCCGCTCGGGACCCGGGCCCGGCGCAAGCTGAGCACCGTCGAGACGGTCGCGCTCGCGAGCCCGGCCACGGGGACCGCCCCCGCGGTCGAGGCCCCGGCGCCCGCCCCGGGCTCGTCGATCGGGTGGCTCGAGGCCGGGGCGCCGGCCCCCGCGGACCCCACGCCGGCGCTCGGCGACGACCCGGACGCGGGGCTGCTCCCGCCGAACACGGCGCTCGGCGTCTACCGGCTCCAGGGTGCGCTCGGGCGGGGCGGCATGGGCGTCGTCTACGCCGCCTACGACACGTCGCTCGACCGGCGCGTCGCGATCAAGGTGCTCAACGCAGAGCTGTGCCGCAACGCGCAGTTCATCGAGCGGTTCGAGCGCGAGGCGAAGGCCTGCGCCGCGCTCTCGCACCCGAACATCACGCACATCTACGCGATCGACAAGGCGCGGCACTACTTCGTCATGGAGCTCGTGGCGGGCGACAACCTGGCCGACCGCGTCGCCCGCGACGGCCCGCTCGCGCCGCCGCTCGCGCTCGACGTGGTGCGGCAGACGGCGCGGGGGCTGCGCGCCGGCGCCGCGATCGGGATCATCCACCGCGACATCAAGCCCTCGAACCTGCTCATCGACGCGCAGGGGCAGGTCAAGATCACCGACTTCGGGCTCGCCAAGGCCTTCGTCGACCGCAACCCGGGGCTGACCTCGACCGGGATCGTCATGGGGACGCCGCTCTTCATGTCGCCCGAGCAGGGGCGCGGCGGGCCGATCGACCAGCGCTCGGACATCTACTCGCTCGGCGCGTCCCTCTACTACGTGCTCTACGGGCGGCCGCCGTTCGAGGGGGACTCGCCGATCGCGATCATCCTCAAGCACATCAACGACGCCGTCCTGTTCCCCGAGCGAGACGCGGTCCCCGAGCCCGTCCGCGCGCTGCTCCTGCGGATGCTCGAGAAGGACGTCTCGCGGCGCATCCCCGACTACGACGCGCTGCTCGCCGACCTCGACCGGGTCGAGCGCGGCGAGGGCCTGTCGGCGGCGGCCCCGCGCCGGGTCGTCGTCGTCGCGCCGCGCTCGCAGACGCGCCGGCGCAGCCTGTTCAAGGTGGGCAAGCTCTCGGTCGCGCGCACGAACCTCAAGCTCGGCCGGCGGGACAAGGCGAAGAGCCTGCTCGAGGAGGCCGTGGGCGACGTGGACGCCGCGACGCGCAACGAGGCGGCCGTGCTGCTCTGCGAGCTGTTCGAGGGCGAGGGCGACGTCGAGGGCGTCCGGCGCATGGCGCAGACGATCCTCCAGGACCCCCAGGACCCGGCGCTCGCCGCGTTCGCCGCCTGGAAGCTGGCCGACCTCGACGAGCGCGCGGCGCTCGAGTCGCTCCGCCAGGCGGTGGCCCGCTACGAGGCGATCCTGCGCGACCCGCCCGACGAGCTGCCGCGCGCGGTCGTCGAGGCCCAGCTCAAGCGGCTGCGCGGCCAGCTCTCGCGGGCCGAGCGCGAGGTCGGGGCGACGCAGGTCGTGCTGGGGAGCCGCGGGGCCTGAACGGCGCGGGCCGAGCGCGGAGCGGACCCCGCACGAGCGACGCGCGAGGTCCGTGCCGGGCTGACCGACCGGAGGGAGGTCGGCCCTGCGCGGGCCGAGCGCGGAGCGGACCCGGCACGAGCGCGGAGCGGACCCCGCTGACAGCCGGGCGCGCGCTTCCCGTCGACACCCCCGACCCGGGCGCGGATCATGCACGCGGCGGCCTGGCCCCCGACCGGGGCGCGCCGCCCCGACGCCCCGACGCCCCGATGAGGTGCCCTTGAGTCGCTCCCGCCGCCCCGCCCAGGACCCCGCCCACGACGCCGACGACGCGGCGGACGAGCCCGCCCACGACGACCCGGCCGCGCGCCGCGACCGCCACGTGCCCCAGGCGACGGCGCGCCCCGCCGAGCGGGCGCTCCTCGCGGCCTGGCTCGAGCAGAAGGACGAGCGCGCGCTCCGCGACGACCCGCTCGAGGAGCTCGCGGCGCTCGCCGACACGGCCGGCTGCGAGGTGCTCGAGCAACGGACCGTGCAGCGCCGCGACCGCCCGGACGGGGCGACGCTGCTCGGGAAGGGGACCGTCGAGCGCCTGGGCCAGCTCGTGAAGGACGAGCGGGCGCAGGTCGTGATCTTCGACAACGACCTGGCGCCCGCCCAGCGGCGCAACCTCGAGAAGGCGCTCGAGACGAAGGTGATCGACCGGACCGAGCTGATCCTCGACATCTTCGCGCAGCACGCCCGCACGACGCAGGCCCGGCTCCAGGTCGAGCTCGCGCAGCTCGAGTACTCGCTCCCGCGCCTGCGCGGCCTGTGGACGCACCTCGACACCGGCGTCGGCCGGCGCGCGGCCGGCGAGAAGCAGATCGAGGTCGACAAGCGGCTCGTGCGCACGCGGATCCAGGAGATCCGCCGCGAGCTCGAGCAGGTCCGCGCGCGCAAGGAGCGGCAGGTCGCCGGGCGCGCGGCGTACACGGTCGCGATCGTCGGCTACACGAACGCGGGCAAGTCGACGCTCATGAACCGGCTGACCGAGGCCGGGGTCTACGTCGCGGACCAGCTCTTCGCGACGCTCGACACGCGCACGAAGCCCTGGACGGTCGGGCCGAACCGGGTCGTGCTCCTGAGCGACACGGTGGGGTTCATCCGCCACCTCCCGCACCACCTCGTGGAGAGCTTCCACGCGACGCTCGAGGAGGTCGTCACGGCGGACCTCCTGCTCCACGTGATCGACGCGAGCGACCCCGACGCGCTGGCGCACGTCGAGGCCGTGCGCGAGGTGCTCGGCCAGCTCGGCGCGAGCGACAAGCCGGAGCTGATCGCGCTGAACAAGGTCGACCGCGTGGCGGAGCCGGAGCTCCTCCCGTACCTCGAGCGGCGGCTGCTCCGGACGCTCCGCGTGTCGGCCCGCACCGGGGAGGGGATCGAGGCGCTGCGGGCCGCCGTGAACGAGCAGGCGGCGGCCCGCGAGGGGCGCTGGTCGATCTCGCTCGACGTGCGCGAGGGGGCCGCGATCGCCTGGCTCGACGGCCGCGCCGAGGTCCTGGCGCGGACGCTCGACGGCGAGCGCCTGCGCTACGACGCGCGCCTGAGCGAGCAGGTGCTCGCGGGGCTGCACTCGAAGGTCCGCGACCGCGCGGGGCTCGAGGTCACGCCGCTCCCGCCGCTGCCGATGCCGGAGGGCGTCACGACCCCGGTCGTGGCGCCGCCCCCGGAGCCGGCCCCGGTCCGCTGACGCCGGCGCCGCCCGGCGCCGGCGCGAGCACGCCGGCCGCGACGAGGTCCCGCCGGAGCCCGGCCGCCTCGCGGAAGCGGAGGGCCGGCATGCCGACGGCGAGCGCGGCGTCGACGTTGCCCTGCCGGTCGTCGACGAGCAGGCAGGCGGCGGGCGGGAGCCCGAGCGCCGCGGCGGCGCCCAGGTAGGCCGCGGGCTCGGGCTTGCGGCGGCCCGTCCGGCAGGACACGAACCGCCAGTCGAGCCAGCGCGAGAGCCCGAGCGCCTCCTCGATGAGCGTCCACCAGGGCGGGTAGTTCGAGAGCGCGTAGAGCGGGGCGCCGGCGGCGCGCAGGTCGTCGAGGAGCGCGGCGACGCCGGGGAGGAGCGCGTAGGCGCCGCGGAGCGCCGCGCGGAGGGCCTCGCCGTCGACGGCCCGCCCGTCGCGGAACATGCGCGCCAGGTACGCGGGCTCGTCGAGGTCGCCGCGCTCGAACGCGGGCCACACGTCCGGGGCCTTCGCGGCGAGGAACCCGGGCAGGTCGAGCCCGAAGAAGCCCGGGAGCGCGTCGTGGAACGGGTCGCGCACGAGCGTGTCGAGCACGTCGAGCAGCAGCGCCCGGGGCGCCGACGCCCCGGTCACCAGCCGTCCCAGCGGAAGTGCGTGAGCGCCTCGGCGACGAGCTGGTCGCCCTCGCGGTCGTCGCCGGCCTCGCCGCGCCGCTCGCGGACGAACGCGCGGAGCTGCCCCGTGCGCCCGGTGGCCCTGAGGTCGCCGCGGGCGAGGGTCCGCGCCGCGGCCTCCAGGTCGCCGGGGGCGTCGCGGCGGATGAGCGTGTCGACGAGGAGCTCGCCGTGCCAGGCGTTCGCCGCGTCGGCGCCCGGGTGCTCGTCGACCGCCCGGGTCAGCAGGGGCAAGGCCTCGGCGTACTCGCCCGCGAGCGCGGCGGCGCGCGCCCGATAGAACATGGACTCGGCCGAGTCCTCGAGGCGCTGGAGCCCGCGCGCGGCGAGCACGGCCTCGACGGGGCGCCCGCGGCGAAGCAGCTCGCGGCACCAGCCGTACCAGAAGGGCGCGACCTCGGGGCGCGCGAGGACGGCCTCCTCGACGAGCTCGAGCCGGCCGTGGGCGAGCCCGTGTGCGACGGCGAGCAGCTCCCGGACCGGGGAGGGGAACGTGCCGGTGGTCTTGCTGACGACGTTGCGGAGGGCGACGGGGTCCAGGTCCGCGTCGAGGCGCCGCTCGACCGCCCGCGCGTAGGAGGCGGGGATCTGCGCGCGCCAGGGACGGGCGGCGAGCGCGCGCGCCGGGTCATCGCTCCACGCGCGCGCGCGGAGCAAGGTCGTCGGGCCGGAGAGGTCTGCCCCGGGGGCCAGGAGCCGGGCGGCGACGAGCCGCCGCCGCGCGCGCACGACCTCCTCGGCGGGGGTCCCGGCGCGGAGGAGGTCCTCCCGGGCAGCCGCGGCGAGGATGGCGGCCACTTGCTCGGCGTCCGGGGCGTCGGCCAGGGCCAGGGGCGCGCGGTCGAACGCCTCGAGCGCGAGCGCGCCTGCGCCACGCGGGGCGCTCGCGGCGAGGTGGACCGCCCCCCGGGCGAGGACGTGCGCGGCTTGCGCCGGCGCGGGCACGCAGCGCGCCAGCGCGCGGACGGCCTCGGCCGGGTCCGGGCTCGCGTCCCAGGGGGCGGCGGCCACGCCGGCGTCGAGCGCGGCGAGCGCGTCCTCGAGGCGTCCCGCGCGGAGCGCCGCCTCGGCCTCGAGCCGGCGGCGGAGCGCGGGGTCCGCGCGCCTCGCGAGCGCGTCGGCGGTGGGGACGCCGCCGCCCGCGAGGTCGGCGGCCACCCGCGCCGCGGCGAGGGCCGCGGGCGGCGCCGCGGGGCCGGCCAGGTC
>JANJTH010000495.1 GCA_024711205.1 Planctomycetota bacterium
CACGCCGCCCGCCGTCGCGCCGGCGGGCGTCACGGCGCGTCCTCGGCGAGCCCGCGCGCGTGCTCGAGGAGCGCCCGCAGGCGGGCGTCGCCGAACGTCGCGACGTCGGCCGGGTGCGGCGCGCCGTCGCGCCCCCGGCGCAGGTAGGAGACGCCCCGGCCGGGGTCGCCGAGGAGCGGGCTCCCCACGAGGGACGGCCCCCGCCCGGGGACCCCCTCCACGTCGGGGGCGTGGCAGCCGGCGCACGTCTTCACGAACAGCGCCGGCACGGGCAGCCCGCCCGCCACCTCGACCTCGGGCCGGGTCGAGCGGTGCGCCGCCCAGCCCGTGAGGGCGGCGCCGAGCGCGACCGCGAGGAGCACGGAGCCCGGGAGGGGCGAGGCGAGCGTCGAGACCGTCATGTCATCCTCCTGGGCCGAGCGGCCCTCGGGGCTAGGCGGGGGAAGGGGCGGGCGCGGGCTCGCCGGCCGCGGGGCCGGCCTCGGGACCGGGCGCCCCGGCGGGCGCCGGCGCCGGGGTCGGCGCAGGAGGGGCCTCGAGGGCCCCACGCGCGGCCGGGGGCAGCCCGGCCGACACGAAGTCCCAGATGAAGCAGGCGACGCCGCTCGCGAAGATCAGGCCCGTCCCGAGCCACATGAGGTAGTGGACCTGGATCTTGAGCTGCGTGTCGAGGTAGCCGAGGCCCAGGATCCGCTCGAGGTAGGTCTGCGTGATCCCGGCCGCGGCCATGGCCATCGTCATGCCGAACATGCCGCCCACCATGAGCCAGAACGCGAGCAGGCCGAGCTTCGTCTGCCGCTCCTCGTCCGTGCGCCCGGTCAGCCCCGGGAGCGCGTAGGTGATCATCGCGAGCGAGATCATCACGTAGGCCCCGAAGAAGGCCATGTGGCCGTGCATGGTCGTGACGTGCGTGCCGTGCGTCCACTGGTTCACGCCCGGCCAGGTGTGGGCGATGCCGAGGATCCCGGCCCCGAGCGTGGCGAGGATCGACGAGCCGACCGTCCAGTGGAGCGCGAGCGTGTTCGGGTGCCCGAGGCGCGAGCGGCGCAGCACGTTGTAGGCGTAGACCGTCATGGCGAGGAACGCGAGCGGCTCGAGCGCCGAGAAGAACCCGCCGATCCAGAGCCAGTAGGCCGGGGCCCCGATCCAGTAGTAGTGGTGGCCCGTGCCGAGGATCCCCGAGAGGAACGTGAAGCCGACGATCACGTAGAGCCACTTCTCGAGCACCTCGCGGTCGGCGCCGGACAGGCGGATCAGGAGGAACGCGAGCAGCGCGCCCATGATCAGCTCCCAGACGCCCTCGACCCACAGGTGGACGACCCACCAGCGGTAGTAGCGGTCGAGCGTGAAGTCGTCGAAGTGGACGAGCGCGGGCAGGAACAGGAGCGCCGTCGAGACGAGCCCGCCGAGGAGCACGGCCTCGGTCGTCGTCCAGCGGCCCGTCTTGCGCATCGTCATGAACAGGTTCCAGAGGAACATGAGCATGACGACGACGACCCCGTACTTGAGGATCGTCGGCATCTCGAGCAGCTTGCGCCCCTCGGTGATCCCGAGCAGGTAGCAGAGGATCGTGATCACGCCGGCGGCGAGCCAGATCCCGAGCTGGACGTAGGCGAGCTTCTCGCTGTGGAGCTCCGTCCGTGACTCCTCGGGGACCATGTAGTAGGCGGCCCCCATGAAGGCGGTGAGCAGCCACACGAGGAGGAGGTTCGTGTGGATCGCCTTCGACGTGCCGAAGTGGAACACGTCGATCAGCGGGTCGGGGCCGAGGTACTTGGCCACGGTCATGAACCCGAAGGCGATCTGCAGGCCGAACAGGAGCACGGCCGCGAGGAAGTAGTAGTAGGCGACGCGCTGGCTGGATTGGGTCACGGGTCTCCTCGGTCTCGGGCAGGTCTCGTGGGTGGGTGTCGGGGCGAGGCGGCGAGGGCTCTCACCGCAGCGTCATGAGGAACGCGACGAGGTCGTCGAGCTGGGCCGGGCTGAGCGACTTCGCGTAGTGCGACGGCATGAACGACTTGCCGTCCGCGCCGTAGGCGGGGCCCGTCACGACGTAGGCGTCGGGCTCGAGGATCGACTCGCGGAGGTACTCGACCGCGGAGTGGGCCTTGCCCTGGTAGCCGGGCTCCTTGACCCGCCCCTCGGCCGTCCCCACGAGGCCCGCGAGCGAGGGGCCCACGAGCCGGCGGCCGGGCTCGACGGCGTGGCAGCTCGCGCAGGCGGCCTGCTCGTAGAAGAGCGCCTTGCCGCGGGTCGTCGCCAGGTCGCCGGCCCCGCCGGTCGGCTCGACGCCGGGGATCCCCCGGATCGACGAGCCCTGGACGTGGATCGGGCGGGGCGGCCAGCCGTTCAGGTCGATCCGGCCGACCCAGTCGAGGAACGCGATCACGTCGTCGATCTGCTGCTCGGTGAGCCCGAGCTTCGGCATGAGCCGGCCGTGCTCCTGCTCGGAGTAGAACTGCGAGGGATCGGCCATGAACTGCTTGAGGTAGGGCGCGCCGCGCTGCGAGACGATCTTCGTCAGGTCGGGCGCGTAGTAGGCCCCCTCGCCCATGAGCGTGTGGCAGTTCTCGCAGTTGAACTTGCCCCACACGCTGAGCCCGCGGGCCACGTGCTCGGTGACCGGGTCGTCCCGGGTCCGGTGGGCGAGCTTCGCGTGCGTGTCGAGCGTGAGCCCGATGAACACGAGCGTGAAGAGGATCGTCCCGCCGACGAAGAAGCCGCGGGTCTGGGCCTTGGTGACGGTCACGAGGTCTCCTCCTGGGGGTGGAGCGTCGGTTGGAGCGTCGGTTGGAGCGTCGGCTGGAGCGGACGGTGCCCCGCGGGGGCGGCGCCGGGGCCCGCGCCCGCGCGCGGCCCGAGGGACGAGAACGAGTGGACGAGCACGAACAGGAAGCTCGCGAACCCGGCCAGGCCGGCGCCGACGGCCGCGACCGCGGCGAGCGTGGGCGCGCCGGCCCGCCCGAGCACGGGCGCGATGAGGACGAGCGCCGAGGCGAGGAGCACGAGGCCGGCCACGGTCGCCTCGGCGCCGGGCGCGTGGGTCGGCGCGGGCGCGGCGTGGGCCGGCGCGTGGGCCGGCGCGCGGGCCGGCGCGTGGGCCGGCGCGTGGACCGGCGCGGGGGGCTCGGCGGCGGGGGGCACGGTCACACCCCGATCCGCGACCAGTTGTGGAGCGCGATCGCGACGGCGTAGCCGACGCAGAGGGTGAGGATCCCGATCACGCCGCCGCCCAGGCCCCGCAGCCAGGTGGGCGGGGGCGGGGGCGGGGTCGTCGGGGTCGCGAGGGGGTCGGTCACGAGGGCACCTCCGGAGCGTGGTTGGGGTCGGGATGCGGGCCGCGGCGCGCGGCCCCGTGCTGCGCGCCCGGCGCGGCGAGCCGCTCGAGGGCCTCGCGCGCGGGCGCCGGGTCGGCCTCGAGCCCGTCGACGGTGGCGACGATCCGGCCGTCCGCGTCGAGCACGACGTAGCGGTTCGAGTGGCCGTACGCGCCCGACGGCTGCCGGGCGTAGCGGACGCCGAGCACGGCCGCGAGCTCGCGGACGACGTCGGGCCCGGCGTGGAGCAGGGTCCAGCGGCCCGGCGCGAGGCCGCGCTCGCGCGCGTAGGCGGCCAGGCGGGTCGGGAGGTCGCGCTCGTGGTCGAAGGACGCCAGCACGAACCCCGTCGCCTCGCGCGCCGCGGGCGAGAGCGAGGCCTCGAGCGCCTGGAGGTCGCTCGTGAGGCGCGGGCAGGCGTAGGCGCAGTGCGTGAAGACCATCGCGACGACGCGCGGGCGCCCGCGGAGCGCGGCGAGCGAGAGCGCGCGGCCGTCCTGGTCGGTGAACGCGCCCTCGAGCAGGTACACGGAGTCGCCGGGGAGGGGGCTCGGGGCGGCGCCCGGGTCGGCGGCCGGCGGCGACGCCGCCCCGTCGGGCGCGGCCGGGCAGCCCGCGAGGGCGAGGGTGGCCGCGAGCGCCAGGCCGGGCCCCGCGGGCAGGGCCCGCCGGCGCAGGGTCCGCGGCGGGGTCGAGGTCGACGTCGAGGTCACCGGTCCTCCTCGGGCGCGGCGGGGGCCGCGCCCGCGTCGCCCGCGGGCAGGTCGCCCGCGCAGCGGAAGCCGACGTTCTTGACCGTGTAGCGGGCCTGGAGGCTGCTCCGCATGGCGAGCCGCATGAAGGCCGCGTAGTCGTCCGGGTTGGCGGCGCCGAGCGCGCCCGCGCCGCAGAACGCGGACGCGGCGTCGCGGTCGCCGCGCCCGTCGCCCGTGAGCAGGGTCCCCTGGAAGTCGTCCACCCACTCCCAGACGAGCCCGTGGAGGTCCCAGGCCCCCCAGCGGTTCGCCAGCGTCGTGCCGACGGGCGGCAGGACGTCGGGCGTGGGGCGGCCGTACCAGTCGAGGATCCGCCGGGCCAGGTCGGGCCCGCCGTCGCGGACCTCGAAGTGCTCGAGCGCCGCCGCGCGCTCCCACTCGGCGGCTCGAGGGAGGCGCAGCCCGACCCAGCGCGCGTAGGCGCGGGCCGCGAACCAGGAGACGTAGGTGACCGGGGCGTCGGGCGGCGCGGCCCCCGGGTCGTCGTCGCCCGCCCAGTGGCGCAGGTAGCCCTGGTCCACGAAGGTCCGCGGCGCGGCGCTCCGGCGCCAGCGGGGCGCCGCGCGCACGAACGCGAGGAACTCGGCGTTCGTGACCGGGTGCACGTCGAGCCGGAACGCGGGGACCTCGACCTCGCCCGGCGCGTCGCTGCCCGCGAGCAGCGGGCGGTAGAGCCCGGCCGGGATCGTCACCTGCCGGCGCGTGGCCGGCGCGGGCCCCGTCGCCTCCCCACCCGCGTCCGCGGGCGGGGCCCCGGCGGGGCCCCGGGAGGGGTCAGGCGCGGGGGAGGCCGGCGCGGGGGAGGCCGGCGCGGGGCATCCGGCGAGGGCCGCGGCCAGGGTCGCGGCGAGCGCGCGGCCCAGGCGCGCGGGGGATCCTCCCCCGCGCGTCGTCCGGTCCCGCTCCTGCACCTCGTCGACCCTGTCCACCGTCGTCCCCTCCCGGGCGCCTGCGCGCCCGCCTGCCGCGCACCCGCCCCGACGCCTCAATGGCCGCCGCCGGCCGCCTTCGCCGCCTTCACGTCGGCGAGCGTCACGACGTCGCCCTGGTTCCCCCACGAGTTGCGGATGAACGTCACGACGTTGGCGACCTTGTCGTCCGAGAGCTGGAGCGCCGGCATGACCGAGTTGTAGAGCTCCCCGTTCACCGTGATCGGGCCCTCGAGGCCCTTGAGCACGACGCGGAGCGCGCGCTCCTTGTCCGCCATGAGGTAGTCCGAGGCCGCGAGCGGCGGGAACGCGCCCTTCATGCCCTTGCCGTCGAGCTGGTGGCACGCGGCGCAGACCTGCTTGTAGGTCGTCTCGCCGAGCGCGATCCGCTCCTCGAGCGTCCGCTCGCCCGGGGGCGGCGCCTTCGGGTCGCCCGCGATCACCTGGACCGCGCCGCCCTCCGGCTGGTAGATCCGGTCGTCCTGCTTGCCCGAGTAGACGACCAGGTCCGGATCGCCCTCGACCTTGAGCATGCCCAGGGCGCCCTTGTTGAAGGCGCGGAAGATCGAGTGGTCGACGAGGATGTACGTCCCCGTCGTGTCGAGCTTGAAGTCGACGATCGCGGAGCCGCCCGCCGGCACGAGCGTCGTCTGCACGTTGCGCTGCGCCTTCGTCCCGCCCTCGTAGTAGACGAGGTCGAAGATCTCGCCGATCACGTGGAAGGACGAGACCAGGTTCGGGCCTCCGTTGCCCACGTACAGGCGCACGGTCTCCCCGACCTTGGCCTGGAGCGCGCCGTCGCCCGTGAGCGCGCCGACGCTCCCGTTGAACACCACGTAGTCGGGCCGCTCCTCGAGGGCCTTCGCCATCTCGAACGGCTGGAGCCCGGGCACGCCGTGGGCGTCGCGCGTGTAGAAGTCGCCCTGCATGACGTAGAACTCGCGGTCGACCGGCGGCATGCCCTCGGCGGGCTCGACGAGGATCAGCCCGTACATCCCGTTCGCGATGTGCATGCCGACCGGCGCGGTCGCGCAGTGGTAGACGTAGAGCCCCGGGTTGATCGCCTGGAAGCTGAACTGCGAGGTGTGCCCCGGCGTCGTGAACGAGGCGGCGGCGCCGCCGCCAGGCCCGGTCACCGCGTGCAGGTCGATGTTGTGGGGCATCTTGCTGTCCGGGTGGTTGCTCAGGTGGAACTCGACCTGGTCCCCCTCGCGCACCCGGATGAAGCTGCCCGGCACGGTCCCGCCGTAGGTCCAGAACGTGTAGTCGACCCCGTCGGCCATGCGCATGACCTTCTCGGTGACCTCGAGGTGGACCTTCACGCGCGTCGGGTGCCGCCGCGTGATCGGCGGCGGCACGAACGGCGGCGCCGTGAGGACGGCCGTCTCCTCCCCCACGACCTCGCGCGTCGGCGCGGCCCCCGCCGAGGCGTGCCCGCTCGCGGGCTCCCCGCCCCCGGCCGGGCAACCCGCCGTCAGGCACAGCCCCAGCGCGCCGAGCCCCGCGACCGCGCGCCGCGCGCCGCGCGCGAGCACCTTCCGTCTCTCCACGACCCACCTCCTGTCAGGCGAGAAATAGATCTTCATATCCAGATATCCAGAGATTATCCTGGGGCCCGGGGGCAGTCAAGCGCTTCCGGAAAGTGCCCACGAGAGGCGGCTCGCATGTGGTTTCCGCAGACGGTCGAGTACGCGCTGCGCGCGCTCGCGGTCCTCGCGCGCGATGAGGGGGCCGCCCTGAGCGCGACCGAGCTCGCCGAGCGCACGTCGGTGCCGGCGCCCTACCTCTCGAAGGTCATGCGTCGGCTCGTGCTCGCGGGGATCGTGACCGCCCGGCGCGGGCACGGGGGCGGGTTCACGCTCGCGCGCCGCCCCGAGGAGGTCCCGATCGAGCGCGTGCTCGTGGCGCTCGACCTGGCCACGAACGACGGGCACTGCGCGTTCGGGTGGTCGCGCTGCGACGAGGCCCGCCCTTGCCCCCTCCACCCGCTGTGGGGCGACCTGCGCGCGCGGCTCGCGGAGTGGTCGCAGGACCACACGCTCGCCGACGCGCTCGCGGGGCGCTCGCGCCCCGCGCCGGCGCGGCCCGAGCAGGGGCCGCGGCGCGCCGCTCGCCCCGAGGCGCGGCCGCCCGCCCCGAAGCGTGGCCGCCGCACGGAGGGCGCGTGATCGCCCGCGCGGCCGGCGCGTCCGGGGCCTCCTCGCGGACCGTGCGAGTTCGCGCGAGCGGCGCGCGCGCGGCGCACGACGACCCCCTTCGACTCGACACCCAGATCGGCGACCGTCGCGGTCGCCGCCAGGTAGGCTCCCTCCCCTCGCGCGCCGGCCGACCTCCGGCCGGGCGCGGGCGCGGGGCGGAGCCCTCAGGAGGAGAACGATGCGACGTCACGTCCTGACCATGCTGCTCGGCGGGGCCCTCGGCCTCGCCCTCTGCGCGCCGGCCGCGGCGCAGGAGCCCCCGGCCGAGTCGGCCGACGCAGCCGAGCTCCGCGCGCTCCGCGAGCGCCTCGAGGCGCTCGAGCGACGCCTCGAGGGGGCGGGCGAGCCTGCGCCCATCCCGGCACCTTCCCCCGCCGACGGGGAGGGCGCGAAGCCCGAGGGCGCGGGCGAGGGCGAGCCCGCGCCCGCGGAGGCGGCCGCCGACGAGGGCGCGGGGGAGGGGCTCGTGCTCGAGCTCCCCCTGTCCGTGAAGCTCAAGATCACCGGCCACCTGCGCCTCCGCGGCGAGTGGCGCGACCCGCGCGACTACCGCGCTCCCGGGACGTTCGGCCGGCCGGCGAGCGAGAACGCCGACTCGGACGAGAGCTTCGTGTTCCAGCGGGCGTGGATCTCGTTCGACTTCCGCGTCCGCAAGCACGTCCGCGCCGTCGTCGCCGTGATGGATGCGCGCCTGTGGGGCGACCAGCCGATCGGCGGCGACGCGTCCGAGACCTTCCTGCGCGAGGGCTACGTCGCGCTCGACGAGCTGTTCGACCAGCCGCTCGAGATCAAGGCGGGGCGCATGCTCGTGCCCGCCCTCGGCGACGGGCGCCTGCTCCACAGCCTCGACCCGTGGGCGAACGTGCCGCGGCTCTGGGACGGCGTGCAGGTCACCTACGAGCCCGAGGGCTGGTTCCTGACCGGCTTCGGCACGAACCTCCGCGAGGCGCAGGTCCAGACCCCCCGCGGGACGACGAACGACGACTTCTGGCTCGTCGGCGCCTACGTCTCGAACCGGATGGTCGACAAGCACGAGCTCGACGCCTACTTCGTGTGGCGGCACCTCGCCGACGACCTGTTCCGCTCCGAGGCCCGGTTCGGCAACGGCAACGTCGCGCGCGCGGGCGACCGCAAGGACTTCACGGCCGGGCTGCGCCTGCGCGGCGAGGTCGGGCCGGCGGGCTACACGGGCGAGGTCGCGTTCCAGTGGGGCGACCAGGCCGGCGACCGGGTGCAGGCCTGGGCCGGCGCCGTGAAGAGCTGGGTCAAGGTCCCGCTCGGCGACCAGTCCCTGCGCTTCGCGGGGGAGTACGCCTACGCGAGCGGCGACGAGGACCCGGCCGATGGGCGCAACCAGACGTTCGACCCGATCTTCCCGTTCGCGCACTTCTACCACGGCCACATGGACCTCGTGCTCTGGCGCAACCTGCACGCGCTCTCGGCGCAGGCCGCGTTCCAGGCCACGGACGAGCTCTCGCTCCACGCCGACGGGCACGTGTTCTGGCTCGATCGACGCCAGGACGCCTGGTATCAGCCCGGCTCCGTCGTGCGCAGGAACGCGCCAGGGCGGAACGAGCGGCACCTCGGGCAGGAGCTCGACCTGTACGTGCAGGTCAAGCTGTGGGAGAAGCGGCTGTTCGTGTGGGCCGGCTACTCGCACTTCTGGACGGGCGAGGTCGCGCGCAACACGGGCAAGGCCGAGGGCATGGACTGGTGGTTCGCCCACGTCGAGTTCAATTTCTGAGCCGGACGGCGCGACGCCCCCGCGCCCGAGGGCAGGCGGGGGCGTCGCGCCGTCGGCGCCGCGGACGGGGCGCCGTGCGAGGCGCAGGGAGGGCGCCGAGGGCGCCCTCCCTCCTCTCACACGGCCACCTGCTCGCTCGCCGCGACGAAGGGGCGCCACGACGGACGGACCTGCTCGGCCGGGACCGTGAACCGCGGGGTCCACGTCGGCCGGCCCGGGCGGGTCCGCAGCCGGAGCCCCGCCTCGCGCGGGGTCCGGTCGGCCTTGCGCCGGTTGCACGGCCCGCACGCGGCGACGCAGTTCTCCCAGGTCGTCGGCCCGCCCTTCGAGCGCGGGACGACGTGGTCGACCGTGAGCTCGCCCTCCTGGCCGCAGTACTGGCAGCGCTCGCCGTCGCGGCGGGCGAGGTTGCGCCGGTTGAGCGGGACGCGCCGGGAGGGCAGCGCCTCGTAGTGGCGGAGCACGATGACCTCCGGCGCCGGCACCCCGCGGCTCGACGTCGGGATCACGGGCGCCGAGGGGACGTCGAGCGCGGCCCACGCCTCGAAGTCGTGCAGCGCGTGCGTCTCCGGGTGCAGGACCCAGCCCATGTCGCGGCAGACCGTCGTGATCGCCGTCGCCACGTCGAACACGGCGACGGGCTGCCAGCGACGGTTGAGCACGAGGACCGGGAGGTCGATCACGCGACGGGTCATGCCGCGTCGACGCGCGCGTCCGGGCCCCGCTGTCACGGCCTCGCACGGCCCCGGCGCGGGGGTCGCGCGGGCGAACCGTGGCTGCAGGCTCGACGAGGCGGCTCCCTCGTCGGCGCTCACGGGTCGCTCGACCCGATCGGGTCGATGGCGGATGGGCGGTGGAGGCTGGTCGGAGGAGGCCCCGGCCGGGCCTCCTCCGGTCGGCTTCAGGCCTTCGGCGCGGCGTTCAGCTTGTTGAGGGCCTTCTGCATGCGGCTCTTGCGGCGCGCGGCCTTGTTCTTGTGGATCGTCCCGCGCGCGGCCGCCTTGTCGAGGCGCTCCTGGGCGCTCTTGAGGAGCGACTGCGCCTCGGCCGTGCTCTTGTTCTTGAGCGCCTCGTCGAACTGGCGCGTGTTCGTGCGGATCGCCGCCTTGCGGGCGCGGTTCGTGGCGCGCGCCTTCTGGCTCTGACGGTGACGCTTCTTGGCGGAAAGGCTGTGGGCCATGACGACTCGTTCTCTCTCTTGATCCGGGCGGCGGGGTCCCCGTCAGCTCAGGGCCTCGAGCCGCTTCGTGACGTCCTTGAAGCCGAAGTCGACCTCGGCGATCTGCGAGTACTCGGCGACCGCCAGGTCGTTCTTCTTGGCCTGCTCGTAGATCCGGCCGAGCAGGTAGGTGATGTCCTTCTTCGTCTCGTCCATCTCGAAGAGGTCCTCACGCGCGGCCTTGAGCTCGTTCACGGCCAGCTTGAAGATCTTCTTCTTGATGAAGCACTGGCCGAGATAATACCCGGCCTCCGACTTCTTGCGCGGGTCCTGCTTGGCCTTCTGGAGCTCCGTGATCGCCTCGTCGATCAAGTTGCTGTCGTACAAGGCCTTGCCGAGCACGTACCGCAGCCCGTACTCGGTCGGGTGGGCCTGGACCCGGCGCCGGTACTCCTCGACCTCGAAGCCGAGCTTCTCCTTCTGGACCCGGTCGAGCTTGGCCTTGACCTGCTCGTCGGGGCGCTTGCGCATGGCGGCCTCGAGCTTCGCGACCGCGTCCTCGTAGCGCTTGAGCAGGAGGTCGCCCCGCAGCTCCGAGGCCTGGAAGTCGTTCTCGTCGATCGCG
Organism: Planctomycetota bacterium; assembly: GCA_024711205.1. Classification (GTDB taxonomy): domain Bacteria; phylum Planctomycetota; class J058; order J058; family J058; genus JANJTH01. The sequence goes on from JANJTH010000495.1 coordinate 10,728, forward strand.
AGCGCCTTCTCGCACCACTCGATCGCCTTGTCGGTCTGCTCGGCCTTGAGGTAGAGCTCGGCGATCTGGCGGATCGTCTTGCTGTCCTTCGGGTTGTCGAGCACCTTCGGCTCCAGCTCGCTGATCCGCTCGAGCGCCTGCTCGGGGGTGCGGATGCGCTGGCCGGCCTTCTCGAGCGCCTGGGCCTCGTCCTTGTCGATCAGGTTCTGGTAGCCGCCCTTGTCGATCCCCTCCTTGACCTTCTTCGTGGTCATCGAGGCGGGGATGTGCTTCACCATCTCCTCGGCCTCCTTGTCCTTGGGGTCGAGCTTGTAGAGCCGCTGGAAGCACTTCAGCGCGGTCTCGAGGTTGTCCGTCCCCTTGTGGACGCGGCCGAGCAGGCGGAGCGCCTCCTTGCAGTCCTTGTCGATCGAGAGCGCGTCCTCGAACGCGGCGACCGCGACGTCGTTCAGGTTCGCGTGCGAGGCCGCCTCGCCGAGCTTGAGGATGGCCGGGATGATGTCGGGGTCCTGCTTGAGGATCTCCTCGCAGGCCAGCATGGCCTTCTCGGGGTCGCGGGTCACGCCGATCAGCGAGACCTTGCCCGCGAGCACCTTCGACTTCGCCGACGCGAACAGCCCGCCGCCGCCGCCGAGCTTCTTCCCCATGCGCTCGGACGCCCGGAGCTCCTTGCGGATCTCGACGTCATCGGGGTGCGCCGTGAGGTAGGTGAGGTACAGGTGGACCGCGTACTCGAAGTTCTTCTTCTTGACGCAGTCCCGCGCCTTCTCGACGTTCTTGTCCATGAGGCCGCCTCCTCGGGGCCACCCGAGCATGAGGACGTTACCGTCGTCCGCGCGGGACGTCAAGCTCCAACCCCTTTCGGCGCGAGATCTTGTCACACGTGCGCGACCGGCTACCATGGCGCCCGGGACACGCGCCCGACCCGCCTCAGGAGAGCTCCGCATGACGCCGCATCCGGCCGCCGCGCCCGCGCTGCCCGAGACCGCCGAGGGCGGGGATCGGGTCCTCGTGTACCCCGACCCGCGCCTCCGCGAGCGCGCGCAGCCCATCGCGGAGGTCACCCCCGAGGTGCGGCGCCGGGCCCGCGCCATGTTCCCGCTCATGTACGAGGAGCAGGGGATCGGGCTCGCGGCCCCGCAGATCGGCTGGGGCGTCCGCCTGTTCGTCGTGAACGTCTCGGGCCGCCCCGAGGACGAGCTCGTCCTCGTGAACCCGGTCGTCGTCGAGAAGACCGGCGGCCTGTGGTCGTTCGAGGAGGGCTGCCTCTCGCTGCCCGGGATCCGCGGCAAGGTGGAGCGGGAGCGCCGGATCGTGCTCGAGGGGCAGGACCTCGACGGGGCGCCCGTCCGCGTCGAGGCCGACGGGCTCGTCGCGCGCTGCCTCCTGCACGAGTACGACCACCTCGACGGGGTCCTGTTCATCGACCGGCTGAGCCCGGCCAAGAAGCAGTCGATCAAGCGGCGCCTGCGCGACCTCGAGCTCGACTTCGCCGAGGCGCAGGGGGCCGGCGCTTGAGCCGCCCGCCCGCGTGACCGTCGGGCGGCTCGTCGAGCTCCCGCCCGCGCTCGCCGCGGCCCGGCCGGCCGTCACGGTCGGCGTGTTCGACGGGGTGCACCTGGGCCACCAGGCGCTCGTCGCCGAGCTCGTGCGCTGGGCCCGCGCCGCGGGCGCCCCCGCCGTCGTCGTCGTCGTGGACCCGCACCCGCGCGCCGTGCTCCTCGGCGAGGGCCCGCCGCGGCTGACGAGCGTGGCCCAGCGCCGCCGGCTCCTCGAGGGGCTCGGCGTCGACGCCGTGGCCGTCCTCCGCTTCGATGCCGCGGTCGCCGCGTGGTCCCCCGACGACTACGCCCGCCGCGTCCTCCGCGACGCCCTCGGCGCGGCGCACGTCCTCGTGGGCGCCAACCACCGGTTCGGCCGGGACCGGCAGGGCGACCTCGTGCGCCTCGCGGCGCTCGGCGCCGAGCTCGGGTTCGAGCCGCGGTCGCTCGCGCTCGCGAGCCCGCCCGGCACCCCGGCCCCGGCCTCGAGCACGGCGATCCGCGCCGCCGTCGCGGCCGGCGACCTCGCGGTCGCCGCCGGCCTGCTCGGCCGGGCCCACGCCCTCGAGGGCGCGGTCGAGGCGGGCGACCGGCGCGGGCGGACGCTCGGCTTCCCCACCGCCAACGTGGGCGGCCTCGACGGGGCCTGCCTGCCGCCGCGCGGCGTCTACGCCGTGCGCGCGCGCGTCCACGGGCCCGAGGGCGCCGGGCCCGCGCTGCCGGCCGTGGCGAACCTGGGCCGCCGGCCGACCTTCGACGCGGCCGGCGGCGCGGGCCCGCCGCGCGACCTGCTCGAGGTGCACCTCCTCGAGGGCGGCCGGGACCTCTACGGCGCGACGCTCGAGGTCCAGCTCGTGGCGCGCCTGCGCGAGGAGCGCCGGTTCACCGGCCCCGACGCGCTGCGCGCCCAGATCGCCCAGGACTGCGCGGCCGCGGCCGCGGCCCTCGGCGTGGTCCCGGCCGGGTCGTAGGCCGGGTGGGCCGCTACCGCGCCTCGACGCGGCGGAGGGTCGCGACGAACCGCTCGAGCGAGGCCTCCCAGCGCGCGACGGTCGCCTCCGGGCCGACGACCTTGAAGAACAGCGGGCCCTCGGGGCCGACCACGATGATCCCGACGAGGCGCTGGCCGTCCTTGCGCACGCGCTCGCCCGAGCCGGGGCGCGTCTCGGCCACGTAGCGGCCGCGCGCGTCGACCTCGTGGACCTCGAGCCCGTCGACCGTGCGCGTGCGCCGCTTCGCGACCTCGCGCGTCGCGCGGCCGTCGGGCTGCTCGAGCTGCCCGAGCCAGCGGTCGACGTTCGCGTCGACCGACCCGCCCTGGCCGCCGAACCAGAACACGACGAGCTCCGCGGGCCCCTCGCCCTCGGTGCCGGGCAGGCGGTACTGCGCGACGCGCATCCGGCTCGACGCCGGCTCCTCGACCCAGCCCGGCGCCGGCGTGAACCGCACGCCAGCCTGCGTGCGGGCGGGCGGCGCGGGCGGCTCCGCGGCGGGGGGGGCGGGCGCGTCCTGCGCGCGCCCCGCCCCGGGCCCCGCGAGCCCGAGC
>JANJTH010000551.1 GCA_024711205.1 Planctomycetota bacterium
GGGGCGAGCGAGCCCGCCGGCTCGCTCGCCGGGCGCGTGTGACCGGAGGCGCCGCGGCCGGCGGGGCGCCTCGCTACGCCGCGAAGCCGGACCCGGGGAGCTCGCACGCCTGGGCCGTGGCCGAGGCCCGAGGGCTCGCCCCGGGGCCGCTGCGGGTCCTCGACGTCGGCGCCGCGCAGGGCGCCGTGCTCTCGCTCCTCCGCGCGGCGCGCGCTGACCCGGGCGGCGGGCCGGTCGAGGCCTGGGCCGTCGAGCCCGGGCCGGACGCGGTCGCGCTCGGGGCGGTCGCCGACCGGGTCCTCGCGCGCGTCGAGGACGCGCCGCTGCCCGGCGACGCCCGGCCCGACGCCGGCGCGTGGCCCGGCTTCGACCTCGCGCTCCTCCTCGACGTGCTCGAGCACGCGCCCGCGCCCGAGGCGCTCCTCGCCGAGGTCGTCCGCCGCGTGCGGCCGGGCGGGACGCTCCTCGTGAGCGTGCCGAACGTCGCCCACTGGTCCGTGCGGGCCCTCCTGCTCGCCGGGCGGTTCGACTACGCCGAGCGGGGGATCCTGGACCGCACCCACCTGCGCTTCTTCACGCGGCGGACGCTCAGGCACCTCCTCGCGGGCGCCGGGCTCGCGGTCGAGGCCGAGGCCGCCTCCGTCGTCCCGCTCGAGCTCGCGCTGCCGCGCCCCGTGACCCGCACGGCGGCCTGGCGCGCGCTGCGGGCGGCGCGGCGCGCCGCGGCCGCCGCCTGGCCCGGGCCGCTCGCGTTCCAGCTCCTGGCCCGCTGCCGTCGCCCGGGGTGACCTGCCCGCGGGCGCGACCGGCTATTTGCCCGGGTCGACGCGGCCGCGCAGGCGGAGGTCGGTCAGGACGAGGCGCATGTTCTGGGCGAGCACGCCGAAGCGGAGCCGCTCGAGCTCGTCCTTGGCGAACGTGTGCTCGGCGACCTGGCGGCCGTTCGCCGTCACCTTGACCGCCCCGCTCGCGACCTCGATCTTGCAGCGGAACGAGCGCTCGCGGGCGAACAGCGTCACGTCCGGCGCCGCCTGCTTGCCGTGCGGGCGCGAGTTCGAGGGCCGCACGAGCGCCTGGCCCCACAGGACGCCCACCTTCTCGCTCACGAGGAAGCACAGGTTCGCGCTCGGCGTGTTGTGGGCGACCCAGCACTCGAGCTCGACCTCGAGCTGGCCGACGTAGGAGACCGCGTGCAGGAGCCGGCCGGGGCGGGCGCCCGCCCCCAGCTCGAGCGCGACCCCGCCCTGGGCCTGGCCCTGGACGTTGCGCACCTCGACCTTGTCGAAGCCCTGGTGCTGGAAGTCGTCGACCTCGTAGCCCTCGGAGAAGGGGTAGAAGAGCGTCGCGAGCCCGTCCTCGACGGACAGCTCGCCGCGCAGCCGCTTCAGCCGCTCGCGCAGGGCCGCCTCGGCCGCGGGGTCGCCCTTCCCGCCCGCCGCAGGCTCGTCCCGTGGCGGGCCCCGGCCGTCCTCGTCCTCGCCGTCCTGGCGGGCCCACGCCGTCGCCCAGGGCCCCCCGGCGCTCGCGACCACGCCGCTCGCCGCCGCGACCGCCGCCGCGAACACCCACCCCCGCGCCCGTCCCGCGCGTCGCGCCATGGTCGACCTCCCCGGGTCCAATCCAGGTAGGACGCTCGAGGCGGCCCCCGGGTTCCGAGCGCCTCCGGCGCTGCAGCAGGATCGGGCTCGGCACCCCGCCGCGGGCGCGCCGACCCCGGACGCCGGGCGCCGTGGCGCTCGCTGGCCTCGGCGCAGCCGCGTGACGCTCGCGGGTCGGCCGCGCCGTCGGCGCGGCCGACCCTGGACCCCTAGTCGACCTTGTCGAAGCGGTCCGAGTGCTTGTCGACGACCTCCTGGTACGACTCGAGGCGCTCCTCGACCTCCTGGACCTCGGAGGGCGGCAGCGGCATGCGGCCGCTCCGCTTGCGCTTGTCCTCGAGCTTCTCCTTCAGCTTGTGGAGCTGGTTGTACATCTTGTCGATCAGCAGGTCGACCGCGGCGAACTGGTCCTCGTGCGTGGTCTGACCGACGATCGGGTCGCCGCGGCGGGGGACGGCGATCATCTCGACGAGCTTGTTGTCACCCTCCGTCGAGAACACGATCTCGACCGAGCGGAGCTGCTCGAAGTAGCGCTCGAGCCGCTGGGCCTTCTCCTGCGCGTACGTCTTGATCGTCTCGTGCACGTTCATGTGCCGACCCGTGATGCTGACCTTCACCTGCGACTCCTTCTAGGAAGCGCGCCGCGAGCGCGGCGTCGCGTGCGACGTCGTGCTCGACGCGCACGAGGAACAGCCCGTGGGCCGGGGCGGTGGGCCCCGCCGCGCGGCGACGCCGCGCGGCGAGCACCGCGTCCATGCCCTCGGGCGCCAGGCGGCCCCGGCCGACCTGGCACAAGGTCCCCACGATCGTGCGGACCATCTTGTAGAGGAACCCGTCGCCGCGGACGTCCACGTGGACCACGTCGGGCGCCGCGCGCGCCCCCTCGGCGGCCGGCGTGGGCGCGCGCGACACGTCGACGGCGAACAGCGTGCGCGTGCAGTCGCGGTCGCCGTCGGGGCGGCTCGCGAACGAGGCGAAGTCGTGCGTGCCCACGAGGCGCGCGCCGGCCGCCTGCATGGCCGCGAGGTCGAGCGCCCACGGCACGTGCCAGGCGGCCTGGGCCTCGAGCGGGCGGCGGGCGCGCCCGAGGAGCAGCCGGTAGCGGTAGTGCTTGCCCGTCGCCCAGAACCGGGCGTGGAACCCGGGGGGCGCCTCGTCCACGGCCACGACCGCCACGTCGTCGGGCAGGAGCGCGTTCAGGCCCGCCTGGAGCCGCTCCGGCGTGACGGTCGCGCGCGTCTCGAAGCTCGCCACCTGCCCGAGCGCGTGGACCCCTGCGTCCGTCCGGCTCGCGCCCGCCACCCGGACGGGGGCCCGCAGCAGCTCGGCCAGGGCCCGCTCGAGCTCGCCCTGGACGGTCCGCGCGTCGGGCTGGACCTGCCAGCCCGCGAACCGTGCGCCGTCGTACTCGAGGGTGAGCCGGAGCGTCCGCGCGGCGGGCTCGGTGGGGCCCTCCGCCGTCAGGCCGGAGGCGGAGTTGGGATCGAGGGGCACCCACGGAGCCTAGCAGCCGACCCGGGGCGGTGCCATCGCCGTCGCCCCGGCTCCCCCCCGGCGGGGGGCGCGGCGGCGCGGGTCAGGTCGGCGCCGCCGGCGGCGTGGAGACCTCGCGCTCGCCGGGGCGGTCCCCGTCCCGGCCGGAGGGCCGCTCGGCCGACCGGGTCTGGTGCCCGGGGTCGTACCGACGATAGTACCGGTGGTAGTAGGCGCCCGTCTCGCTGTCGCTGTGGTGGTTGACCAGCACACCGGTCGGGGGCGCCCCGACCCGCACGAGCTCGGTCTTCGCGAGCGTGCTCGCGCCCCGGCTCGACCGACGGGCCGAGACGACGAGCAGCGCCGCGTCCGCGAACGGGGCCATGAGCGCCGCATCCGTGACCGCGGCGGCCGGCGGCGAGTCGAGCACGATCCGGTCGAAGTGGCCGCGCAGGCGCTCGAGGAGGTCGGCGAACGCGTCCGTCCGCGCGAGCAGCTCGCCCGGGTTCTCGACGGCCTTCCCCGCCGTCATGATCGAGAGGTTCGACACCTGCGTCGGCCGCACGACCGCGCCCCAGAGCGCCTTCTGGGTCAGGACCTCCGCGAGCCCGGGCCGCGCCTCGACGTCGAAGGTCCGGTGGAGCCGCGGCCCGCGCAGGTCGCCGTCCACGAGCAGCGTCCGCTTGCCCGCGTTCGCGGACGCGATCGCGAGGTTGATCGAGCAGGCGGTCTTGCCCTCCTCCGGCAGACCGCTCGTGACGAGCAGCACGGCGGCGGCGTCCGCGGGGAGCCCGCCGACGGCGTTGAGCTGGACGTAGAGCTTGCGGAAGGCCTCGGCGTAGACCGAGTGCGGGCGCGTGACGGCGTAGAGGTCGAGCCGCGCGCCGTCGAGCTCGCGCACCTCGGGGATCACGCCGAGGACCGGGAGGCGGAGCGCGCGCGCCGCGTCCGCGACGGTCCGGATCCGGTCGGCGAGCCGCTCGAGCAGGAAGATCAGGCCGGCCGCGACCCCGACGCCGAGCATGGCGCCCATCGCGATGTTGCGCCCGTGGTTCGGGCGGACGCGGCGCGCGCCCGCGGCGCGGTCGATCACGCGCACGTTGCTCACGTTCACCCGCGAGTAGGCCGAGACCTCCTTGAGGCGGGTCGCGAACTCCTCGTAGAACCGGCGGTTCGCCTCGACCTCGCCGCGCAGGCTGTCGTAGAGGCGCCGCCGCTTCGACAGGTCGCGCGCCTCCTCGTGGAGCTGCCGCGCCCGCTCGAGGAGGCCCTGCTCCTCGCGCGTCTTCGCGTCCCGCTCGGCCTGGAGCCGCCCGCGCAGCGTGTCCATCTCCTGGCGCAGGAGCAGCTTGAGCTGGTCGCGCCGCGACCGGCCGGCCTGGACGGCGGGCCACCCCTCCCCGTAGCGCTCGCCCAGGGTCGTGACGTCGAGCTCCGCCTGCGCGAGCTGGCGGCGCAGCTCGATCACGAGCTCGTTGCGGGCGATCGCGGGCGCGCTCTCGAGCGGGCGGCCCTGCTCGACGACGCGGTTCACGGCCTCGAGCTCGGCGTCGAGCCGGATCCGCTCGCGCTGCACGCCGGCGAGCGCCTCGTTGTTCGCGGCGACGCGGCCGATCAGGAGCTCCTCGTGCCGCTCGAAGAGCGGGGTCTGGTTGCCCTCGAGGAACTCGCGCAGCTCGCGCTCGCTCCGCTCGAGCTTCTGGAGCAGGAGCTCGGTCTGCTCGCCGACCTTCTCCTCGGTGATCCGCGTCCGTCGCCCCGCCTGCTCGTCGAGCTGCTCGATGTAGGCCTGCGCGAGCGCGTTGGCGTAGCGCGCGCACCGGTCGGGCTCGGTCGACTCGTAGGTGATGTCGACGAGGTACGTGTCCTTGACCGGGGCGACGCCCACGCCCCCGAGGAAGTGATAGGCGAGCGCGTCGTGGCCCGGGGCGGCCCCGTCCGGGGACGCCGCGCTCGCGTCGGCCGCGAGCTCGCGCGCGATCTGCGGGTTCGCCTCGAGCACGCCCGCCGCCAGGGTCGCGCTGCCGAGGATCCGGATCTGCGTGTTCATGTACTCGAGCTGGATCCCCTCCCAGTAGGTCGTGTACTTCGCCGCCGCCGGGTCGGGCGCCTCCTTCGCGAGCTGCATGCGGGCCGTGGCCGCGAAGACGGCGGGCTCCTGGAGGGTGCGCGCGGCCGCGATCGCCGTCGAGAGGGCCACGGCCGCGACGAGGATCGGCCAGCGCCGGCGGACGGCCGAGAGCACGGCGCGGAGCTCGTCGCCCTCCTCGCCGCCGGGCCCGTGCTCCTCGTCCTGGGGCGCGTCCCAGGCGCCCGTCCCCGACCAGGCCCCGGTCCCCGGCGGCGCCCAGGGGCCGGTCCCTGGCGGCAGGTCGCCCGGCGCGGGCTGCGCGCCGGCGCGCGTCCCCCGGCCCGGCGGCAGGCTCACGCGGCCGCCGCGGGGCGGCGGGGGAGGGCGGGCAGGGGCGCAGGGGTCAGAAGAAGCCCTCCGGCACCCAGATGATATCCCCCGGGAGCACCACGGGGTCGCGGTCGATCGCCCCGCTCGCGATGATCTCGGCCACCGGGACCGAGTAGACGCGCTTCTGCCCGTCCGGGCCGCGGCGGATGAGGCGGACCGCGTTCGCGGCGGCGATCCGGTCGAGGCCGCCCGCGAGCGCGAGCACCTTCGTGACCGTGAGGTCCCGCTCGTCGAGCGGGATCCCCCCCTGGCGCGCGACCGACCCGAGCACGAACACGCGGCGCACGGCCCGGTCGGGGACGATCAGCGTGTCGCCGGCGATCACCTCGACGTCCGCGCGGCCCGCCGGGTCCGCCGGCACGCCGTAGGAGCGCGCGCCCTCGGGGGTCCGCCGGATCAGGACGAGCCCCTCGCGGTCCGCCGCGTCGGCGAACCCGCCGGCGAGCGCGAGCGCCTCGTCGACGCGCAGGCGCCCCCCGTCCGAGAGCGGGAACCCGCCCGGGTTGCGCACGCTGCCGAACACGAACAGCTCCTGCTTGGGCGGGACGTAGATCACGTCGCCGTCGACGATCGCGACGTCGCTCGCGAGCTCGTCGCGCCCGACGATGTCCGCGAACGAGATCCGGAACACGCGCCGCTCCCCGTCGACGGCGCGGATCAGGCGGATCGCCGACGGGTCCGCCTCGAGGTCGGCCTTCCCGGTGGCGAGGCCCCCGGCCATGGCGACGAGCTGGAGGAGCGAGAGGTTGCGGTCGAACGGCAGGTCGTAGGCGCCCGGGCTCCCGACGCGCCCGAGCACGAAGGCGCGCCGCCCGCTCTGGGCGAGGACCTGGACGTCGACCTGCGGGGCGCGCAGGTAGCCGCGCTCACGCAGGGCGTCCTCGATCGCCTGCCCGAGCGCGAGCGGCGTGCGCCCGGTCGCCTCGAGCCGCCCCAGGAAGGGCACGAACACGTGCCCGTCGCGGCCGACCGCGACGCGCTCGAGCGAGAGCGCGGGCTCGCCCGTGACCCGGACGGCGAGGAGCACGCCGGGCTCGAGCACGTCGCGGTCGGCCGCGCGGACGGGCGGCGGGAGCTGCGTCGTGGCCACGAGCGCGGGCGGGAGGGGGGGCGGGGGCGCCA
>JANJTH010000553.1 GCA_024711205.1 Planctomycetota bacterium
GGGGGCTCTGGAGCGGAGTCACCTGGGCCTGCCTCCGCCCTCTGCGGCGGGGTCGTCACCGGCCCCCGCCCGGGCCCCGCCGCGCCCGCCGCCGCCCCGGCGCTGGCCCGAGGCTCCCCCGGCGCCGCCGCGCGCCGCCGCGGACGTGGCCGCGCCCGCCGAGGGGGACGCCGCGGGCGACCCCGCCCCGCCGGCGCGGCGCGAGCGGACCCCCGACGAGCAGGCGCGGAGCAAGATCGCCCTCGCCGACGGCTACGCGGAGAACCGCCGCTACGACCGCGCGCTCGAGGTCCTCGACGAGGCCGAGGCGGTCGGGCCGTCCGACGCCGTGCGGGTCGAGGTCGAGGCCGCCCGGGACCGCGTGACCGCGCTCCTCCGCGCCCGCCGCTGACGCGGCCAGCCGCGCGAGCCCGCGGCGGCCGCGACCACGCGGAGGCGCCAGGCGGCCGAGCCGGGCGGTCGCGCGGACGCACCCGGACCGGCGCCCGACCTCGAGGCGCGGGCTCGGCCGGTCCGCCCGCGCTACGCTCCCGCCCATGAAGCGCCGCGCAGCCGCCCCGGCCCCCTGCCTCCTCCTGGCCCTCCTGGGCGCGCTCGTCGCGGCGTCGTCCCCCGCCGCGCGCGCGGCCGACCTCGTCGTCGCCGACGACGCGGCGCTCCGGGCCGCCGTCCGCGGCCTGCGGGCGGGCGACGTCCTGCGCCTGGCCCCGGGCGACTACGCGGGCGGCGTGAGCCTCGAAGGGCTCGCCGGCGCGGCCGAGCGGCCGATCGTCCTGTGCGCGCAGGACCCGGCCCGCCCGCCCGTGTTCGTGGGCGGGGCGCAGGCGCTCCACCTCGTGCGCTGCGAGCACGTCGTCCTGCGCGACCTCGTCGTCCGCGAGCAGACGGGCAACGGGATCAACTGCGACGACGGCGGTCAGCGCGAGCGCCCGCCGGCGGGGCTCGTGGTCGAGCGCGTGCGCTTCGAACGGATCGGCCCGCGCGGCAACCGCGACGCGCTCAAGCTCTCGGGGCTCGTCGACTTCGTCGTGCGCGGCTGCACGTTCGAGGGCTGGGGCGGCTCGGCGATCGACCTCGTCGGGTGCCACCGCGGACGGATCGAGGGCTCGACCTTCCGCGGCCTGCCCTCCTGCTCGCAGGACTCGGGCGTGCAGTGCAAGGGCGGGACGTCGGAGGTCGCGATCCGCGGCTGCACCTTCCGCGACGCCGGGGCCCGGGCGCTCAACCTGGGCGGGAGCACGGGCCTCGAGTGGTTCCGCCCCCTCGACGCGCCCCACGAGGCGCGCGCGCTCGTGGTCGAGGGCTGCCGGTTCGAGGGGAGCGACGCCCCGCTCGCGTTCGTGGGCGTCGACGGGGCCGTCGTCCGCCGCTGCACGTTCGTCCGCCCGCGCGTGTGGCTCGCGCGGATCCTCCAGGAGTCGCGCGGCGAGCGGTTCGTGCCCTGCCGGGGCGGCGTGTTCGAGGAGAACGTCGTGGTCCTCGCGCCCGGGCTGCGCCGGCTCGTCAACGTGGGCGACGGGACGGCGCCCGAGACGTTCGCGTTCCGCCGGAACCTGTGGTTCGTCGAGGGCGGGGGCCCCGACCGCCGCGCGGCCGAGCTGCCCGTCCCCGAGGCGGACGGGGCCTGGGGGGCCGACCCGCGGCTCGACCCGGCGACGCTCCGCGTCGACCCGAAGGGCCCCGCGCGCGGCCTCGGCGCGGACGCCTGGTCGCCCGAGCCGGCGGGCGCTCGGCCCGAGCGCCCGCGGCGCCCGCGCCGATAGGGTTCAGCGCAGCGAGACCGCCCGCGTGTAGCTGCCGTGGACCCAGGCGCGCCGCTGGTCGTACTGGATCAGGACCCACTCGCCGCTCTGGCCGAGGCGCGGGTAGGCCTGGTCGCGCGTCACGTAGCCGAGCCGGGCCCCGGTCGTCGACGCCGCGGCGCGCACGTTCAGGTTGTCCGTCGTGACGACCACGGCGTCGACCCCCGCCACGCGGCGGACGTGGCTCGCCGAGACCCACGCGTCGCGGCCCCGCCAGTCGATCTTGAGCCAGCCGCCCTGCTCGTGCGACGCGGCGAACCGCTGCCCGCGGCCGATCTGGCCGAGCACGTTGCCCCAGATCCCGTCGCGGACGTTGAGCCCGTCGGTCGTCGGCTCGACCGCCCACATGCCGGTCGTGGCGCCCGAGGTGGTCGTCGTGCGGTTCGGGGAGTAGGTCTGGCCGGGGATCACGAGGACCTGCCCGGGGTAGATCGTGTTCGCGTTGCGGAGGTTGTTCGCCGCGACGATCGCGGCGGTCGTCACGCCGTAGCGCGCCGCGATCCCCGAGAGCGTCTCGCCCGAGCGGACCGTGTGGGTCGCCTGCCCGCTCGACCCGCCGGAGGTCGTGGTCGTCGTCGTCCCGCGGACGAGGTTCATGAACCGCGTCCAGTTGAAGTTGGGGCCCGGGTCCCAGTGGCTCTGGTTGGGGACCTCCTTGTGGCCGATGATCGCCGAGCGGTCCTTCGGGATCCCGTAGCGGTCGCACAGGCCGCGCACGAGGTCGGCCAGCGCGCGGTACTGCGCGTCCGTCCAGCGGTTCTGCCCGGCGTAGCCCTCGCACTCGATCCCGATCGAGGTCTCGTTGTAGGCCGAGTTGCCCGCGTGCCAGGCGACGTCCTTGTCGCGGACCATCTGCGTGATCCGGCCCGTGTAGCTGACCACGTAGTGGGCCGACACGTTCGAGGTCCGGTTCTGGAACCAGGAGATGCAGCCGGCCTCGCTGCCCTCGACCGTGTGGATCACGACGCGCCGGATCGACCGGGAGGACCGCGCCGAGTAGTTGCTCGAGTGCGCCGCGATCCAGCGCACCGTCGGGAACGCCTCCGCGCGAGACGTCGCCGCGTCCGGGGCGCCCAGGAGCCCCGTCGCCGCGATCACCGCCCCCGCCACCGTCAGTCGTCCGATCGAGACCATGACGTCGCCTCCAGCCAGTGGTCTCTAGCCGCACGGGTCCCGACGTCGTGCATTCTGAAATTGCGAGCGATTTCGCCCGCCGAGCCGTGCGCCATGTGCGCTGACGGGTTGCGTCATGGACGGCGAAATCGGGACTTGGCGGACATGCGACAACGCCGTTGACGCCCCCTTCGGGTCGCCATCTATCGGAGCGGACCCGGGCCGGCTAGAACGGACCTGTGCGCCTCCGCTCCGAGCTGAACGCGGTGCTCGCCCTCGCGGCGGCCGTGGCCCTGGCCGTGATCGGCTGGGCCGCCTGGGCCGCCGTGCGCGGGGTGCATCACCGCGAGCTCGTCGCGCAGGGGCAGGCGACGGGCCTCTACCTCGCGAAGGGCTGCGCGCTCGCGATCCGCGGCCCGAGCCCGGCGCAGGACCTCGAGGCGCTCCTCGCGCTCCCGACCGGCGACGACGACCCGCCCGTCGTCGCGGCGATCGTGTGGGACCCGACGCTCACGGCGGTCCTGGCGCAGGTCGGCGCGACCTCGCGCGAGGAGCGCGGGGCCGAGGACGACCGCCTCCTGCGCGACGCGGCCGCGGCGGACGCCGGGACCGTCCTCGTGACCGAGGGCGAGGCCATGGGCCGCTACGGCCCGCGCGGCGAGGACCTGACCGAGTTCACGCTCCCGATCGTCGACGCCGGCGTGCGGCTCGGCGTGCTCCGCCTCTCGCTCGCGCAGGCGCCGTCGTCCTCCGTCGCCACGACGACGCTGGGGGTCGTGGCCCTCGCGGGCCTCGTCCTCGGCGGGCTGTGGGTCGTGCTCTACCAGCTCGCGCAACGGCGGATCCTGGGCCCGATCCTCTCGCTCTCGGCGGGGATCGCGCGCGTCCGCGGCGGCGACCTGTCGGCCCGCGTCGACCTGCCGCGCAAGGACGAGATCGGCTCGCTCGGCGACGCGTTCAACGACCTGATCGCCGTCCTCGTCGAGCGCGACTCGCTCGCGGCCCGGCTCGAGGAGGCGAACCGCCTCGCCGAGGCGCACCGCGAGCTCGCCGAGGCGCACCGCCAGCTCAAGCTCGCCCAGGAGCAGCTCATCCTGACCGAGAAGCACGCGTCGCTCGGGCGCCTCGTGCACGGGCTCAACCACGAGCTGAACAACCCGCTCTCGGCCGCCAAGAACATGGTCCCGCCGCTCGAGGCCGCGATCGCGACCCTCCGCGCGGCGCTGGCCGCGCCCGCCTCCCCCCAGGCCCCCGCCCCGGAGGGGCCCGACCGCCCGGTCGCCGACGAGAAGGTCCTCGCCGTCCCGGGCGCCGCCGGGGGGGACGCCGCGCGCACGCCCCCGTCCGGCCGAATGCCGCCGCCCGTGGCCCCGGCGCCGGCCGGCGCGCCGGCGCCCGCGGCCCTCCTCGACCGCGCGGGCCTCGACGAGGCGCTCGACGACGCCCACGAGGCCGTGGCCGTGATCCGCCGCTCGGTCGGGCGCGCGATCAACATCGTGCGCGACCTGGGCCAGTTCTCGAAGCTCGGCGCGGCCGACCTCGAGGAGGTCGCCCTGCGCGAGCTCGTGGGCGAGGCCGTGCTCGCCTGCGCCCCCGAGCTCGGCCCGGGCGAGCGCGTGACCGTCGCGCTCGACATCCCCGAGGTCGACGGCGCGCCGCTCCGGCTCAAGGCCTTCCCGAGCCTGCTCCTGCAGGTGTTCGTGAACCTGCTCACGAACTCGGCCCAGGCGATCGAGGGGCCCGGGCGGGTCAAGGTCCTCGCGCGCCTCGTGGGCGACCGCGTGCACGTCGAGGTCGAGGACAACGGCCCGGGGATCCCGCGCGAGCACCTCTCGAAGGTGTTCGAGCCGTTCTTCACGACGAAGGAGCCCGGGCGTGGGTCGGGGCTCGGGCTCTCGATCTGCCTGGGCGTCGTCGAGAAGCACGGAGGCACGATCGTGGCCCAGCGGCGCCGGCGCGGGGCCTGCTTCGTGCTCGACCTGCCGCGCGAGCCGAAGCTCGAGCCGCAGGACCCGCGCCAGTCGGCCTCGCTCTTCTCGGCCTCGACCGTGACCCTGACCCCGTCCGCGGTCCCCGCCGCGACGGTCTGAGCGACGCGCTCCGGCCGTGCCTGGCCGACCGACCGGAGGGAGGTCGGCCTGGCATGGCCCGAGCGCGGCGTGGACCGCCTCGATCGCCCCTCGCCGGCCCCCAGGAGGCTCCCGTGGACCCGCGCCGCCCCGCCGCCCTCGCGCTCTGCGCCGCGGGCCTCCTCGTCGTCGCCGCCCGGGCCCAGCCCTGGACGTTCGAGCGGCGGCTCGCGCCGGGCACGCGGGCCCGGGTCGACGAGCTGCACGAGAGCGTCCTGCGCCTGCACTGGAAGGGGCGCGACGGGGCCGTGGGCGACGAGGAGGTCAACACCGTCGAGCGCCGGTTCGTCGAGGAGGTGCGCGCCACGGCGCCCCTCGTGCTGCACCGCCAGTTCGAGCTCTCGCAGCGCACGAAGCGCCGCCCCAGGGCCGAGGCCGAGCCGCTCAAGACCTCGCTCCACGGGCGCGGCGTGCTCGTCGCCGGCCACGAGCTGACGCCCGACGACCCGATCGAGGTCTCGAAGGAGGACCGCGAGCTCCTGCGCCTCGACCTGCTCGCCCACGCGCTCCTGCCCGAGCGCCCGGCCGGGCGCCGCGAGCCGTGGCAGGCGGACCCGGGCAAGCTCATGGCCGCCCTGTTCGGGCCCGCCGTGCGCCCGGCCCCCGGGACGGGCGCGCGGGTCGAGGTCGAGCGCGTCGAGCGCAAGGGCGACGACGAGGTCGCGGTGCTGCGCGCGCGCGTCGCGCTCCGCCTCGAGCGGACCGAGACGATCCCCGGCGTCACCGCGGACCTCGCGGGCGAGCTGCGCTGGTCGCTCCGGCGCGGGCTCCTCGTCGCGGCGGCGCTCGAGGGCCCGATCACCTACGCGGCCGGCGCCCGGCGCGAGGAGGGCGGGGAGGTGACGGTGCAGGGCGTCCTGCGCTGGACGTGGCGCGCGACCCCGCTCGAGCCCGCCGCGGCGGAGCCGGCCCCGCCGCGCTGACGACCGCGCGCGCCGCGGCGGGCCCGCCGGGGCCTCGCGCGTGGCCCGGTCGCCACCTCCCGGGGATCGGCTAAGATCCCGCGCCGTCCGCCGGGCCCCGGCGGGCGAGCCGCGAGGGATCGTGGGCGAGATCGACTACCGCGCGGTCCGGGTGATCGTCGTCGACGACGAGCCGGACCAGCTCCAGGCCTTCCGGCTGAACTTCCGCAAGGACTTCGAGCTCCACCTCGCGAACAGCGGGGCCGAGGCGCTCGAGGTCCTGCGCGGCTCGGACGCGGCCGTGCTGCTCACGGACCAGCGCATGCCGGGCATGACCGGGGTCGAGGTGCTCGAGCAGGCCAAGGAGATCCGCCCCGACACGGTGCGGATCGTCGTGACGGCCTTCAAGGACGCCGCCTCGATCCTCGACGCCGTGAACAAGGGCGACGTCTACCGCTACGTCGTGAAGCCGTGGAACGCCGACGAGATGCGGGTCACGATCCGCAACGCGATCGAGCGCTGGGTGCTCACGCGCGAGAACCAGCGCCTCGTCGAGCAGCTCCGCGCGGTCAACGCCTACCTCGAGGACGAGATCCGCGAGCAGTACGACTGGACCGGCGTCGTCGGCAGCCAGGGCGGGCTCCAGAGGACGATGGACGAGGTCGGCAAGGTCGCGGCGACGCGCTCGACCGTGCTGATCCGCGGGGAGACGGGGACCGGCAAGGAGCTGATCGCGCGCTCGATCCACTACGCGAGCCCGCGGGCCGGCAAGCCGCTCGTGAAGCTGAACTGCGCGGCGCTCCCCGAGACGCTCCTCGAGAGCGAGCTGTTCGGCTACGAGAAGGGCGCCTTCACGGGGGCCGAGAAGCGCAAGCCCGGCCGGTTCGAGCTCGCCGACGGCGGGACGATCTTCCTCGACGAGATCGGCGACGTGTCGCCCGCGCTCCAGACGAAGCTCCTGCGCGTCCTGCAGGAGCGCGAGCTCGAGCGCGTGGGCGGCGTCGAGACGCTCAAGATCGACGTGCGCGTGATCGCGGCGACGCACCGCAACCTCGAGCAGCTCGTCCAGGACGGGAAGTTCCGCGAGGACCTCTACTTCCGGCTCAACGTCTTCCCGATCCAGGTCCCGCCGCTGAGGCGGCGCCAGGACGACATCCCCGAGCTCGCGCGCTACTTCCTGCGCCGCAACGCGCAGGACAACGGGCGCCCGTTCCTCAAGGACTTCTCGTCCGACGCCATGGCCCGGCTCGTGACCTACCCCTGGCCCGGCAACGTGCGCGAGCTCGAGAACGTGATCGAGCGCGCCGTGATCCTCTGCGCCGACGGCGAGCGGATCGAGGCGAGCGACCTGCGCTTCCTCGACCTGGGCGCCAAGGCCCGCCCCGCGGAGCACCAGGACGCGCAGGCCACGGGCGACGCCCCGCTCCCCGACGTGCTCGAGCGGATCGAGCGCGACGAGCTCGTGCGGGCCATGGAGGAGGCCGGGGGCAGCAAGGCGGCCGCCGCGCGCGCGCTCGGGATCAACCGCAGCACCCTCTACTACCGGCTCCGCAAGCACGGCCTCGCCGAGCGCTACGGGCTCCCGCCCGAGAGCGGGGGCGAGCCGGCGGGCGGGGCGAGCGCGGCCGAGGCGACGTAACGCAAGCCGCAGGCCGGCCCCGTGGGGCCTGTCGGTGCCTCGACGTAGCATGGGCCCCCATGCGACGGATCCTGGCGCTGCCGCGCGAGCTCGTGGACCAGATCGCGGCCGGCGAGGTGATCGAGCGGCCGGCCTCGGTGGTCAAGGAGCTGCTCGAGAACGCGATCGACGCGGGCGCGGCCCGCGTCACGATCGAGGTCGAGGAGGGCGGGCTGCGCCTGCTCCGCGTGACCGACGACGGGCACGGGATCGAGCCCGAGGACCTGCTCCTCGCCGTCACGAGCCACGCGACCTCGAAGATCGCCACGGCCGACGACCTGTTCGCGATCCGCACGCTCGGGTTCCGCGGCGAGGCCCTCGCGAGCATCGCGGCCGTGTCGCACCTCCGCCTGCGGAGCCGGCGGCGCGGCGCCGACGCCGGGGCCGAGCTGCGCGTCGACGGCGGGCGGGCGGGCGAGGTCCGCCCGGCGGGCATGCCCGAGGGGACGGTGATCGAGGTCGCGGACCTGTTCTACAACGTGCCCGCGCGGCGGGCCTTCCTCCGCTCGGAGCGCGGCGAGCTGCGCGCGATCCTGGCCGAGGCCCGCCGGCAGGCGCTCGCCCACCCCGAGGTGGGCGTGACCGTGCGCGCCGACGGCGCGGTCGTCCTCGAGGCGCCCGCGACCGACGAGCCGCGCGAGCGGCTCGCGCAGCTCCTCGGGCGCGAGACGGCCGAGGACCTGCTCGCGGTCCCGCGCACGGCCGAGCCGGTCGTCGCGCTGCGCGGCTACGCGTCGCCCTGCGACCGCAGCCGCGGCGACTCGCAGCAGCAGTTCTTCGTCCTGAACGGCCGCGTGGTCCGCGACCCGACCCTGCTCACGGCCGTGCGCCAGGCCTACGCGAACCTGCTCCCGCCGCGCCGGCACCCGACGGCCGTGCTCTGGCTCGACGTGCCGCCCGACGCCGTCGACGTGAACGTCCACCCGCAGAAGGCCGAGGTCCGCTTCAAGCACGACCGCGAGGTGTTCCGCGTCGTCGTCCACGCCGTCCGCGCCGCGCTCCAGCAGGGCGGGCTCCTGGCCGAGCTCGACCTCCCGCGCCGGCGCGCGCTCGCGCCGGCCGCGCTCGCCGCCGCCGGCCAGGCGGCCGCGGG
>JANJTH010000583.1 GCA_024711205.1 Planctomycetota bacterium
CGCCCGGCGACGCTCGCCCTCGCGCGCGCGCGCGACCGCGGCGCCGACGGCGCGCCGGTCGTCGGCCGCAACCGCCGCGCGCGGCGCTTCCCGGGCGAGGTCGCGCGCGACGCGCTCGACGACCGGATCGTCGCGCTCCGCCTCGACGACCGCGCGACGGGCGCGCCGCTCGCCGTGGTCGCGAGCTACGCGGTCCACCCGACCGTGCTCGGCCCCGACAACCTCTGCTTCTCGGCCGACCTCGCGGGCGCGCTCGAGCGCGCGCTCGAGGCCCGCGTCGGCGCGCCGGTCCTGTTCGTGAACGGCGCGCTCGGCGACGTCGGCCCCGGCCGCGTCGGCCACTCGGGCGGCCTCGCGCGCTGCCGGCAGGTGGGCGAGGCCTTCGCCGACCTCGTGGCGCCCGCCGTGCTCGACGCCGGCCCCGGCGCGCCCGCGCTCGCGCTCCGCGCGACGACGGCCCGCGTCGACCTGGGCGACGCCTACGCCTTCGTCGCGCTCGGGCGCGACCGCTTCGTCGAGCACCACCGCGGCTGGGCGAGCTGGCCGACCGAGCTCCTGACGCTGCCCGTGAACCTCGTCCTGTGGGCGCTCGGGGCCACGAACGTCCGCGTCCACCTCACGTGGTCGGGGGCGCTCGGCGCCGTCGTCCACCTCGACGGGCTCGTCGGGCGCAGCGAGACGCGCGTGGGCGCGCTCCGCCTCACGACCGCGCAGGACGACCTCGCCTGGCTGTGCGTCCCCGGCGAGCCCACGCACGACGTCGGCCTCGACCTCCGCGCGCGCGCCGCCCGCCGCGGCGCCACCGAGGCCGTGGTCGCCGGGCTCAGCCTCGACCACGTGGGCTACGTCGCGAGCGAGCGCGAGTACCGGCGCGGCGGCTACGAGGCCTGGACGACCCTGTTCGGCCCCGGGACGGCCGCGGCGCTCACCGAGGCGCTCGAGTCCTGCCTCGACCGCCTCTGGCCGCCTCCCTGACGCGTCCCCCCCAGCGGAGCTCCCCCCGTTCCCGTTCCCGTTCCCGCGGTCGTGCGACCTCCTCCTGTCTCCTCCTTCTTCCCTTGCCCTTGCCCTTGCCCTCCCACTTCGTCTCCCTCCCCTCCCTCTCCTCTTCTCTCCCCCGCTCCTCTACTGCCCCCCCTCCTCCGCCGCGCGCCGGTAGCGGTAGTAGATCTCCAGCGTGAGCGCGTTGAGCGCCGTCGCGTAGACGCGCCCGCCCGCCACGCACCACTCGCCCTCGGGGTCCCACGAGCCCCGCGCGCAGCCGTCGCGGCGCTGCGCGGGCAGGAGCGCCGCCTTCATGGCCGCGTTCCAGGTCTGCCACGGCTTGCCCCCGGCCTGGAACAGCGCGTACGTCCCGTAGTACCAGAAGTAGTAGTTCACGGGCGACGGCCCGGCCGCGGGCGCGCTCGAGGGCGCCTGCGCGACGACGAGCGCGGCGCCCTGGCGCACGGCGTCGGCCGACGGCCGCTCGCCGAGGAGCAGCCGGCACAGGACGCCGACGGCCGTGTTCGTCGGCTGGGCCACGAACTTGCCCTCGTTCACGGGCAGGTACGACGACCCGCCGCCGGGCGCCATGTAGCCCGCGTCGCCGCGCGTGTCGGTCGCGCGCTCGACCCAGGCGTGCGCGCCCGTGAAGGCCGCGTCGGGGACCTCGAGCCCGCCCGTGCGCGCGGCCTTGATCGCGAGCACGCACCACCCCGTGACCGACGTGTCGTTCTGCCCGGGCCGGACGCCGTAGCGCCAGCCGAGCCCGGGGTTCTGCGCCGTCACGAGCCAGTCGGTCGCCTGCTGCGCCGGGCGGCGCAGCGGCGGGTCGCGCGTGATCGCCCACGCCTCGGCCAGGACCATGGTCGCGATCGCGTGGCAGTAGATCGTCTCGCCGTGCCCCTGCCGCCAGCCGAGGGACCCGTCGGGGGCCTGCTGCCGCTTGAGCCAGGCGAGCCCGAGCCGGACCGCGCGCTGGAGCTCGGGGTAGCGCGAGAAGCGGTGCGTGTGCCCGTGGCCGAGGAACGCGAGCAGCGCGAGCCCGCTCACGCCCACGTCGAAGTCGCCGTGGCCCTGCTCGGCGCCCTTGCCGCGGCAGGGCGCGTCCACGCAGCGCGCCTGCCAGCCGCCCGCCGACCAGCTCCCGTCCGGGCTCTGGTGCCGGGCGAGCCAGCGCAGCGCCGCGAGCACGGCGTCCTCGGTCTCGGGGCTCCCGCCGTAGGGGATCAGGCCCGGCTTCGCCAGGCGATTCCCGTAGGCGCCGGAGGCGCCGCCGCCCGCCCCGTAGGCGTCGACCGTCTGGTTGCTGTCGAGGTGCTTGTTCGCGACCTGGTTCAGGTCGGTCCCCTTCGGCGTCTCGGTCGCGACGTCGAGCTCCGTCTCGAGCTCGACGTGCGGCACCTGCTCGCTCTCGGGGCGCGGGACCGGCGGCGTCTCCTTCAGGTCGAGCTCGGCCTGCGGCGTCGGCTTGTACGGCTCCGTCGGCGGCCGCGTCGGCATCAGCGTGACCGAGCGCTCCTCGGGCGGGGCCGCGATCACGATCGTCGCGAGCACCGCGAGGATCGCGAGGTGCACGAGCACCGACAGCCCGTATGACCCGCCGAACACCGCGACCACCCGCCGGCGCAGCCGCTCGCGCAGCCCCTCCGCCTCGACGCCCTCGAGGTCGAGGTCGTGGTCGTCCTCGTCGTCCCAGAACTCCGCGTCCCCACCGTTGCCCGACTTCGCTCGCCCCACGGCCCACCTCCAGGGTGACTTGCGCTTCTGGCAATCACCACCCCGAGGGGCCGCAGAGAGTTCCCGGATTGGCAATTTGCACGCCATGCCGTTGCAGGGTATATGGTTACGACGAAGGCCAGGCCCCCGGCGGCGGTGGTCGGCGGGTGTGCAGGAGGCCGACGGGCCCCCGGGATGGGGTCCGTCGGCGGGCCCGGAGGGCGAAGGCGTCGGCGGCGCCCGGGCGCTGGCCAGCGAGGGCCAGCGGGCTCAGCGAAGACCAGCGCGCCCACGACCGGGCGGTCGGAGGACTGAGGGGAGCCCGAAGGGCGAAGCGAGGCGGTCGGCGGCGCCCGGGCGCTGGCCAGCGAGGGCCAGCGGGCTCAGCGAAGACCAGCGCGCCCGCGACCGGGCCGTCGGAAGACTGAAGGGAGCCCGAAGGGCTCCCTTCAGTCCTCCGCCTGGAAGCTCCCGATCACGTCCTGGAGCTTGGCCACCGCCTCGGGGGCGTCGGGGCCGCGCGCCTTCACCGTGAGCTCGGTCCCGCACTCGGCCGCGAGCGTGAGCATGCCGAAGATGCTCTTCGCGTCGACCTCGGTCCCGTCCTTGGCGAGCACGACCTGGCTCGTGAACTTCTTCGCCGTCTGGGCGATCAGCGTGCAGGGGCGGGCGTGGAGGCCGTACTTGTTCTTCAGCACGACCTGCGCCTCGACGAAGTCCCCCGCGGTCTCGGCGGTCAAGCGACGCTGCCCATCATCTCGCGGATCACGTCGACCACGCCCTCGCGGTCGCGCGCGTCGCGCAGGAAGCGCAGGAAGTGCTCGTTCTGGCGCAGCGACGCGAGCGAGCGCAGGACCTGGATGTGCTCGCCCGCCGTGCCCTCGCCGCCGAGGATCAGGAACATGACCTTGACCGGGTTCCCGTCGACGGCCTGGAACGGGATCCCCCGCTTGCTCCGCCCGAAGGCGCCCGTGAGCCCCTGCACGTTCTTGCAGTCCTTCACGTGCGGGACCGCGAGCCCGTCGCCCAGGCCCGTCGTGCCGCGCTTCTCGCGCTCGAGGACCTGCTGATACACGGCCTCGCGGTCCTGCTCGGCGACCTCGCCGTGCTTGACGGCCTCGTCGATCAGCTCGCGGATCGCGTCTTCCTTCGTCGTGGCCTTCATGTCCAGGATGATCGCGTCCTGGTGGAGGAACCCCAGCAATTTCATGTGCGCGGCGCTCCTTGTGCGTTGCTCGCATTATGCCCCACGACGCGCGGAGTCAACACTCCGCGGTGCGCCCGCGGGGCGCGCGTCGCGCCCCGCCGGGCCGTCCGCCCGCGCGCCCGCGGGGCCGCGGGCGCAGGCGCTTACGGGGCCTCGACTTGGCCGCCGAGCTCGGACGGGCCGCCCTCGGGGCCCGCGTCCGCGAGCGCGAGCACGGGCACGGCGCGCTCGCGGCTCATGAACGAGATCACGAGCTCCGGCGTCGCCCAGGCCTGGAAGCCGGCGAGCCGCCCGTCGAGCACGTACTCGCCGAGATGCAGGTGGAGCGGCACCGCGTCGACGCGGCCCTCGCGCGGCAGCGCGAAGGTCCGGATCGGGGCCGGCACCCGCTCCTGCAGGATGTGCGTCCCGCCGAGGTGCCGCCCGACCTCGTGGGCCCAGCGGTCGGGCGGCGTGCTCGCGCCGAGGAGCACGCCGCGGCCCTCGAAGCTCGTGGCCGGCTTGAGCACGAGCTCCTCGCGCCGCTCGAGCGCGAGCTCGACCGTGTCGACGAGCCGGCCGCGCCACAGGCTGCGCTCGGGGCGGAGCACGCGCGTCCAGGGCACGTGCGCGTCGACGACCGCGCGCTCGATCGGCGTGAGGAGCCCGCGCCAGCGCTCGTCGGTGAGCACGGCGAACAGCTTCTTGCTGTGCGCGACGTCGGCGCGGAACCCGCCCACGACCGCGACCGCGCCCGCGCGCGCGGCGCGCAGGAACGGCTCGAGCGCGGCCGAGCGCTCGAGCAGGTCCTGCGTCGTGAGCCGCCGGTACACGAGGTCGATCGGCCCGGCCGCGCACACGAGCCGCCCGCCCTCGTAGGCCAGCTCGCCCGGGTCGCACACGACCGCCTCGAGCCCGCGGGCGGCCAGGTGCGCGGCGATCGCGTGGAACTCGGCGCGCGTGGGCACGTTCGTCCAGTCGACGATCGCGATCCGCCCGGGCCGCGCGCCGCGCGGCGCGCCCGTCTGCTCGCGCCAGGCGCGCACGAGCGTGCGGCAGAGCCGCCTGAGCAGCGGGAACGGGCGCGCGCCGTGGCGCCGCAGCAGGTCGCGCCAGAGCGGCTGCTCGAGGTAGAGGGCGGCCAGGCGCTCCGAGAGCGCGAAGCCGGCCGTCCCGTTCGTGTTGAGCTCGAGGAAGCGCGGGCGCTGCCCGTCCCACAGCGAGTCGAAGCGGGCGATCGCGACGTGGCGCCGGCCGCCCGGGGCCTCGCGCACGAGCGCCTCGAGGTCGGGTGGGAAGTCGAACACGCGGCGCAGCTCGGGGTCGACGAGGTAGCGGTCGACCACCTTCTCGATCGCGCCCATGAGCCGGCGCGAGACCGCCCGGAGCGCCCGCAGGTCGTCGCGCGCGAGCGGGAGCGGGAACGGGCTCGGCTCGTAGGGCTGCCCGCCGTAGACGAGCCCCTCGCGCGCGACGGCGCCCCGCAGGTCGTCGAGCGCCGCCGCGGCCTCGTGCGGCGCGTTGCTCAGGCGCACGAACAGGTCGCGCGTGAGCCGGCGCACGGGCGGCGCGTAGAGCGCGAGCTCGCGCGCGTCGAGGGCCCGCTCGCCCGCCGGCTCGAGGGCGGCGCCCGGCGAGGCCTGGAGGGGGCCCGCCGGCCCGGGTGTCGGCCCGGGCGAGGGCGAGGGCGCCGGCGCGGCCGGGCCGCCCGCGCCGCCCGCGTCGGCGGCGCCCAGGAGCTCGGCCAGGAAGCCGGGGAGGAACCGCGCGAGCAGCGCGCTCGAGGGCGTGGTGAGCAGGCGCTCGGGGTGCTCGTGGCGGAGCGCGTGGCGCCCGAAGTGGAAGCCGAACCAGTAGTCGCAGCAGGCGGGCGCGCCCGGGGCCACGACCCCCTCGCGATAGAAGGTCCGGTAGTCCTCGCCCTCCGCGAGCGCGCGCTCCATGCGCGCCGCGATCAGCCCGCGGTTCGCCTCGCACCAGGCCAGCTCCCGCTGCTCGAAGTAGACGTAGCGCTCGGCCGGCTTGCCGCCGAACGCCGCCTCGGAGAGCGCCGTCGCGAGCGCCTCGCTCACGAGGTGCTCGCGGAACGCGTAGCGCGAGACGAAGTCGTCGTGGCTCATGGTCGGCCAGCCGCCGTAGTCGGCGAGCACCTCGGGGCACGGGTCGCGCACGGCGTGGCTCAGCTCGTGGGCGAGGATCACCTCGAAGTGGTCGACGTGCTCGAGGTTCGCGGGGTGGTCGAGCCCGATGAAGATCGTGTTCACGCCCCGCTCGAAGCGGCTGTAGCCCTCGGGGGCGCCGAGGCCGACCACGAGCACGACGTCGTTGTCGGGCCGCACGCCGACGACCTCCTCGAACCGGTCGAGCACCTGCGCGGCGCGCCGCGCGTACCCGAGCGGGCGCAGGCGCGCGACCGTGGCCTCGGCCTCGGCGCGCGAGGGCGCGCGGCGCGTCCCCGACCACAGGTGCACGAAGTCGCGCAGGAGCGGCGCGAGCGGCCCGGCCTCGTGGTGGCGATCGAGCCACGACCAGTAGGAGGCCTTGAACGCGGCGTCGGAGCGGGCGTCGCGGACGAGGGCGGCGAGCTCGGGCAGGAGGTCGAAGACGGGCACGGGCGGGGGCCTTGGCAGGGGGAGGGGGGGAGGGCTTCGCTGGGGGGCGGGGGGGAGGGACGCGGGGCAGAGGGCAAGGGCAAGGGCAAGGGCAAGGGCAAGGAGGAAGAGAGGGAAGACGGAAGAGGGGGAAGAAGAAGAAGAAGAAGAGACAGGAGGGGGGCGCGAGACCGCGGGAACGGGAACGGGAACGGGAACGGGAACGGGAACGGGAACGGGAACGGGAACGGGGGGAGCTTCGCCGGGTGGGTGCGGGAGGATTACCCCGCAGGGGCGGCGGCGTCGAGGGGGACGGGGGACGGAGGCGTGGGGGCCCGACGGCCCGCGAGGAGCGCGGCCGCGAGGACGGCGGCCCACAGGGCGAGCTGCGCGCCGCGGGCGCGCTGCTCGACCTCGACCGCGGGGGCGCCGGAGCCCGGCGCGCGGCGCACGTGCACGAGCAGGGGCGGGCGGTTCGGGTCGAGCACGCGGTACTGCGCGTCCTCCCAGCGGACGACGGGGCCGGCGGGGCCGGGCTCGACGAGGGCGACGGGGACGCGGAAGCGGGCCAGGTACGGCGCGGTCGCCGGCGGGGCGCCGTCGGGCGGCAGCGACGCGGGCGCGCCCGCGGCGTCGCGCGCGCGCGGGAGGTCCTCGCGGACCGTCGTCCGCCCGAGCGCGTCGACGTCGACGCGGACGACGCGCTCGCCGACCGGGCCGTCGACGCCGGGCCCGGCGGCGCCCGCGACCTCGACCCAGGCGGTGCCGTCGAGCGGCCAGGTCCAGCGCGGCTGCGCGAGGAGCACGCGCCCGCGCTCGGCCGCGACCCGCTCGGTGTGGCGGGCGACCGTGAACGGGACGGCCAGCCAGGCCGCGAGGACGAGGAGCGCGAGCCGACCGCGCAGGCGGGCCGCGGCGGGGGCCCCGCGCCGGGCCCACAGCGCGAGGACGACCGTCAGCGCGGTCATCCAGGGCGCGACGATCGGCAGGCCGTCGAGCGCGTAGCGCGCGTCGGTGAAGGGCCAGAGGAGCGCCGTCCCGAACGGCGTCAGCACGTCGAGCGCGAAGTGCGACGCGAGCGAGGCGCCCACGACCGCCGCCGCGCGCGCGCCGGTCCAGCCCGCCCACGGCGCGCGCGGCCAGGCGGCGGCGAGCGCGACGGCGAGCAGCGCGACGGGCACGTTGTGCGACTGCACGCGGTGGCAGGTCAGGTAGGCCTCGGCCGAGGCGAGCTCGAGCACGTGGTCGGCGTCGGGGAGCAGCGCGACCGCGGCCCCGAGCGTGGCCCAGCGCCAGGCCGCCGGCGCGTCGTCCCCGGGCGCCGCCAGGGCCCGCCCGACGAGCGCGCCCGTCGCCGCGTGCGTCACGAAGTCCACGCCGCCGCCCCCCGTCCTCGGCCCCGACCCTACCCGACCCGTCACCCGGGCGCGCGGACGACCTCGGGCGCGCGGCCCCCCCGACGACGACGCGCCCGCCGGTCACCCGAGAGGGCCGCCGGGCCGCCCTCCCCGCGGGGCGGCCCGCGATCCCCCGCTCCCCCCGCGGTAGGATCCCGCCCCCTTGAACGCCCCCGCGCCCGACGACACCGCCGCGCCGTCGCCCGTCGCGCCCGTCCCCCCGGGCGAGGCCGAGAGCGAGGCGCGGGCCCCCCAGCCCGCGCCCGGGCCGACGGAGGGTCGACCGCCGCCGCTCCGCGCCGCGGGGCTCGCCAAGCGCTACGGGGACCTCGTCGCGGTGGCCGGCGTCGACCTCGAGGTGCGCGCGGGCGAGGTCGTGGGGCTGCTGGGGCCCAACGGCGCGGGCAAGACGACGACGCTCCGCATGATCGCGGGGATCCTCACCCCGAGCGCCGGCCGCTGCGAGGTGGGCGGGTTCGACGTGCGGGCGGACCCGCTCGCGGCCAAGCCGCGGCTCGGCTTCCTCTCGGGCGACACGCAGCTCTACCGCCGGCTCAGCCCGCGCGAGGTGCTCCGCTACTTCGGCCGGCTGTACGGGCTCGACGAGGCGCGGATCGCGCGCCGCGTCGAGCGGCTCGTGCTCGAGCTCGACATGGCGGCGTTCGCCGATCGCCCGTGCGAGACGCTCTCGTCGGGGCAGAAGCAGCGCGCGAACATCGCGCGCGCCTTCCTCCACGAGCCCGACCTGCTCGTGCTCGACGAGCCCACGACGGCGCTCGACGTCGTCTCGGGCCGGTTCATCTTCGAGGCGATCCGGCGCGAGCGCGCCGCGGGCCGCGCCGTGCTCTTCTCGACGCACGTCATGAGCGAGGCCGAGTACCTGTGCGACCGCGTGGCGTTCCTCCACGCCGGGCGGATCGTCGACCAGGGGACGGTGCCCGAGCTCCTCGCGCGCGCGGGCGCGACGAACCTCACCGACGCCTTCCTCCACCACGTCGACCCCGCGCCGGCGGCGCCCCGCGAGGCCGGCGAGCTCGACGCCGCCGGAGGCCCGGCGTGAGGCCCTGGATCGCGTGGGTGATCTTCCGCAAGGAGCTGGTCGAGACGCTCCGGGACCGGCGCTCGCTCTTCATGCTCGTCGGGCTGCCCATGCTCCTCTACCCGGTCATGCTGATCGGCCTCTCGAAGGTCGCCGAGCGGCAGACGGCCTCGCTCGACGCCCGGGTCGCGACGATCGCGGTGTGGGGGGCCGCGGCGCCCGAGGACCTCCCGTGGGGCGAGGTCACCGCCGGCGCCGGGGTCGTCGTCGAGCAGGACCGCGGGCTCCCGCCCGAGCTCGCCGCGCGCCTCGCGGCGGGCGAGGTCGGGCCGCGCCCGCCCCGGCCCAGGGCCCGGTCCCGCGCGGCCGGGCCCCGCGCCCCCCCCGCGGGCGCCCCCCCCGCGGGCGACGAGCCCGGCCCGAGGGACCCGGCCGAGGAGGTCGACGGGCCCGTCGTCCTCGCCGCGCGCGCCGCGATCGCGGCGGGCGAGGTCGACGCCGTGCTCGTCCTGTGGGACGACCTCGCGGCCGTGCGCGCGGGCGACGGCCTGGCCCGCGCCGCGATCTACCACGACCCCGTCGTGCCCCGCTCGCTCCGGGCCTGCCAGGACCTCGAGGACGCGCTCGAGCGCTGGCGCGAGGGCGCGCTGCGCGACCGCCTCGCGCGGCGCGAGCTGCCCGAGGGCTTCGCGCGCCTCGTCGACGTCGACCGGCGCGACGTGGCCCCGCCCGCCCGCCGCACGGGGCAGTTCCTCGGGCTCACGCTCCCGTTCGTCCTGATCGTCATGTCGCTCATGGGCGGCTTCTACGCCGCGATCGACGTGACCGCGGGCGAGAAGGAGCGCGGGACCATGCAGACGCTCCTGTGCGCGCCGATCCGCCCGGGCGAGGTGATCCTGGGCAAGTTCGGGTGCGTGTGGGCGCTCACGATCCTGGGCGGGCTCGCCAACGTCGCGAGCCTCGGCCTCACGCTCTGGCGCGTGCTCCCGGGCGACCGGATCGAGCTCGACCTGCGGGTCCTCCCGCTCGTGTTCCTCCTGTTCCTGCCCGTGTCCATGCTCACCTCGGCCGCGTTCCTCCTCGTGAGCGCCTTCGCCAAGGACTTCAAGGACGGGCAGAACTTCATCACCCCCGTCTACCTGCTCCTCTCGATGCCGGCCGGGTTCACCATGGTCCCGGGCGTCGAGCTCGGGCCGGGCACGGCGCTCGTCCCCGTGCTCAACGTGGCCCTCCTGATCAAGGCGCTCCTCGTGGGCGACGCCACGGGCGAGCAGGCGTTCCTCGTGCTCGGGTCGTCGTGCGCCTGGGGGGCGCTCGTGCTCGCGCTCGCCGCGCAGGTGTTCGGGCGCGAGCAGGTGCTGCTCGGCGGCCCCGAGCCGCTGCGCGAGTCGCTCGGGCTCGGGCGCCGCCCGGGCGACGTGCCGACGCCGGCGCTCGCGCTCGTCGTGTTCGCGGCGACCCTCGTGGCCGCCTTCTACGGCTCGCTCGCGCTCGAGGGCCGCGGGCTCGTGGGCACGCTCCTCCTCACGCAGCTCGGCTTCTTCCTCGCGCCCGTGCTCGCGGCGACGTGGGCGCTCCGGCTCGACCCGCGCCGCACGCTCCTGCTCGGCACGCCGCCGGCACGCGGGCTCGCGGGCGCCGCGCTCGTCGGGCTGTCGGCCTGGGCGCTCGTCGTCGCGCTGACGTCGCGCATGGCGCCGCCGCCCGAGGAGCTCGTGCGGGCCATGGAGAAGGCGCTCGGCGACCCCTCGATCCCGCTCCCCGTCGCGCTCCTCGTCGTGGCGGTGCTCCCGGGCGTGTGCGAGGAGGTCCTGTTCCGCGGGTTCGTGCTCGCCGGGCTGGGCCGGCTCGGGCGCTGGCCCGGGCTCGTGCTCACGGCGCTCCT
The DNA here is from genome assembly GCA_024711205.1 of Planctomycetota bacterium. GTDB lineage: Bacteria > Planctomycetota > J058 > J058 > J058 > JANJTH01. The sequence continues at coordinate 10,799 of JANJTH010000583.1, forward strand.
GTTCGGGCTCGCGCACGCGTCGCTCTACCGGTTCCTCCCCACGGCGACGCTCGGGCTCCTGTTCGGCTGGCTCGCGCTCCGCACCGGCTCGGTCGCCTGCTCGGCGCTCGCCCACGCGCTGAACAACGCGGTCGCGCTCCTGCTCCTCCGCGTGCCCGGGCTCGCGCCGGCGCTCGGGATCGACGCCGACACCGGCGCGGTGCCGTGGCCGCTCGTCCTCGGCGCGGCGGTCGTCCTCGTCGCGGGCCTGCGCCTCGCCGCCGTCCCCCCGGCCCGGCTCGAGCCCGCGGCCTGAACCGGCGCCGGGCTAGGCGCCCGGCGCGCCCGCGAAGTGGTCGAACCCGACGAGGTGGGGCCGGCCGGCCAGCGGGCCCTCGAGGGTCACTCGCCCGGGGACCCCGGCCTCGAGCCGGCCGATCGCGACGAGCCCGAGCGGGGCGCGGGCGCGCTCGAACAGCGACGGAGACGCCGCGACGAGCAGCTCGTAGTCCTCGCCGCCGAGCCAGGCGAGCGCGGGCGGGTCGGCCTCGCCCGGCCCGAGCGAGGCCGCGAGCGCGGGGGGCGGGCCGGGCAGGCGCGCCCCGTCGACGACGGCCGCGAGCCCGGACGCGAGCGCGAGGCGAGGGAGGTCGCGGGCGAGCCCGTCGGAGAGGTCCATGACCGCGAGGCGCCCCGGGCCGTCGGCGCCCGTCAGGGCCTCGAGGACCGGGACGAGGTCGAGCCGCGGGCGGGGGCGGAGGAGCGCGTGCCGCGCGCGCTCGAGCGCCGGCTCGAACAGGCGGCCCGCGCGCGCGGCCGCGAGCCCGAGCCGGGCCAGGCCGAGCGGGCCCGTGACGGCGAGGACGTCGCCCGGGCGGCCCGCGTCGCGGCGGAGCGCGCGCCCGCGCGCCACGAGCCCGAGCGCCGAGAGCGAGACCGCGACGCGCTCGGGGTGGCGCGTCACGTTGCCGCCGACGAGCGGGCAGCCGGCCGCGGCGAGCGCGTCGCCGAGCCCGCGCCCGAACGCGTCGAGGCACGAGCCGTCCGTCGCGGGCGGGAGGTGAAGCGCGAGGAGCAGCCCGAACGGGCGCGCGCCCATGGCCGCGAGGTCCGAGAGGCAGGCCGCCGCGGCGCGCGCGCCGACGTGCTCCCAGCCCCAGTGCCGCTCGAAGTGCACGCCCTCGACCTGGTCGTCGACCGTCCACACGACGTCGTGCCCGGCCGGCGGGCGGAGCACGGCCGCGTCGTCGCCGGGGCCCAGGAGCACCCGGCCGCCGGGCCCGGGCCCGCGCCGGCCGGCCCGTCGGTGCGGGCGCCGCGGCTCCGCACGGCCGCGAGCAGGCGC
>JANJTH010000586.1 GCA_024711205.1 Planctomycetota bacterium
GGCCGCCGCCGCGGCCTGGGACGCGCTCGCCCGCGTCCCGCCGGCGCCGCGTGGCGCGGCGGCCGCGGGCGCGGACGAGGACCTGCGGGCGCTCTACACGGTCGCGATCGACGACCCCGAGACGCGCGAGGTGGACGACGCCTTCTCGCTGTGGGACGAGGACGGCGCGACCTGGCTCGCCGTGCACATCGCCGCCGTCGCGCCGGCGGTGCCCCCGGGCGGGGCCCTCGACCGCGACGCGCGCCGCCGCGCGACCACCGTCTACTTCCCCGACGGCGCGGTCCCCATGCTCCCGCTCGCGCTCGTGCAGGGACGGCTCAGCCTCGACGCCGAGGTCGACCGCCAGGCCGTCAGCCTCGTGACCCGGCTCGGCCCCGACGGGCTGCCCGGGGAGGTCCGGTTCACCCCGAGCCGCGTGCGCGTCGCGCGCCGGCTCGCCTACGACCTCGAGGGCGCGCCGCCCGAGGCGCGCGCCCTCGTGGAGCGCGCGGGGCCGCTGGCGGCCGCCCTGCGAGCGCGCCGCGCGGCCGCGGGGGCGGTGCTCCTCGCGCTCCCCCAGCCGAAGCTGCGGATCGACGAGCAGGGCGAGCCCGCGCTCCTGGCCGGCCACACCGAGCACCCGGCCGCCGCGCTCGTCTCGGAGCTCATGGTCCTCTACAACGCGGAGCTCGGGCGCGCGCTCGCCGCCGCCGGGCTGCCCGCGCCCTACCGCACGCAGCCGCAGCCGGTCGCCCCGCCCGCGGGGGACCCCGCGGACCCGCTGTACCCCGTGCAAGCGCGGCGCGGGCTCCCGCCCACCGTCGTCGCGCCCGCTCCGGGCCCGCATCGCACGATGGGCCTCGCCTGCTACGTGCAGGGGACCTCGCCGATCCGCCGCTACGGCGACCTCGTCGCGCAGCGGCAGCTCCTGGCCCATCTGCGCGGCGAGGCCGCCCCGCACGACCGCGCCGCCATCGAGGAGCTCCTGCGCGACGCGTCGCAGGCCGAGCGCCGCGCCGGCCGCGCCGTGGACGACCGCCTGAGCTACTGGCTCGCGCGCTGGGCCGCCGCGGCCGCCTGGCCGCGCCCCGCGGTCGTGAGCCGCGTGGACGGCGGCCGCCTGGCCTGCTACCTGCCCGAGGCCGACCGCGAGCTGCCGCTCCGCGCGCCGCCGCACGGCGCGCCGCTCGCCGTGGGTGACCGCGTGCGCGTCCGGCCCTGGCGGTGCGAGCCGCGCCGCCGCGAGGTCGTGCTGGAGGCGCTCGCCCCGGAGCCTTCGATTTCCGCAGGCGCGACCGGCTGATTTCTGCACCGGCGGGCGCACGGTCACGCGCGCCGCCTCGACTTGACGCGGCACGTCGGGTGCAAGGCGAGGCCTTGGGAGGTCCCTGCATGACCCGGGAGCGCGAGGACGCCACGATCGACCCCACCCCGCCCGGCGCGCTCGGGCGCCGCGCGCTCCTGGGCCTCGTGCCTGGCCTGTGGCTCGTGGGCTGTCGGAGCACCTCGACGAAGGAGCACGAGAACCCGGGGCTCGGCGCCGCTGTGCTCGTGCGGGCGCAGTGGCGGGACGGCGACGTGAAGCTCCCGGTGGGGGGCCTCCTCGTCCAGCTCGTGCGCCGCTCGAGCGCCGGGCCCCCGGAGCTCGTCGCGACCGCGACGACGAAGGCCGACGGCCCGCTCCTGTTCGAGGGGCTCGCGCCCGGGCGCTACCGGCTCGTCCTGCGCGGCCCGGGGATCGACAAGGAGATCGAGGAGTTCCGCCTGCGCGCCGACCGGCGCGTGACGGTCCGGCTCGAGATCCAGGGCAGCGCCGGGGTCATGATCCCCGTCGAGCGCCTCGGCGCGGGCGACGCGGCGGCCGAGGGCGCGCTGTTCGTCCTCAAGGGGATCGGCGTCGTGCTGCTCGTCGCGACGGTCCTGGGCCTCATCCTGATCCTCGCGGCGCTCGACGACGACGACGACGACGACGACCCGTGCTCGGGGCATCGCCCCGGGACGAGCCGGACCGGGCGCTGCCCCGCGTGCGGGCGGCGGTAGGCGGGGGGGGAGGAGGGGAGGAGGGAAGAGAAGGGGGAGGGCAAGGGCAAGGGCAAGGGAGGACGGAGGGGGGGAGCGCCGCGGGAGTGCTTCCCTACGTCACATCCGGGAACGAGGGGTTCAGGACCAGCTTGCGGAAGCGGCGGGGCGGATAGCACCGGCCGCGCTCGCGCTCCGACGTCTCCTTGAGCTCGACGAGCGCCGGATGCGCGACCTCGAGCAGCGCGTCGCGCAGGTGGTCGGCCTTCCCGGGCTCGTCCATCGCCGCCGCGGCGCGCGCCGCCCAGAACAGGAGCTGGCCGCGGTGGAACGGCGAGCGCTCGTGCATGGCCCCGGTCTCGAAGTGCGCGCGGCCGCCCCGCACGTCGCCCTGCTTGAGCCGGGCGGCGCCCGCGAGGAGCCGGTAGCTCGGCTCCTCCGGGTCGAGCGCCGCCGCCCGCTCGTAGGCCTCGGCCACGCGCGCGAAGGGCTCGCCGGCCTCCTTGCGCGTGACGGCCTCGATGAACGCCCGGTAGCCCGCGGCGTGGGGCCCGCGCGCGAACCGGTGCGGCGCCTCGTGCCCGGCGGGCGGGGCGACCTCGCGCAGCGATGGCGCGTCCGACCAGGCCCAGGGGACCTCGACCCACGGGCCGTGGCCCGTGGGCACGGGGCCGACCGAGAGCCAGGTCCGCTCGGCCTCGGGCTCGACGACGACGCTGTGGACCGCGATCGTCTGGGCGACGACGCCGCCGAGCGCCCGCTCGCGCGCCGGGTCCTCGGGGTCCTCGTGGCTGCCGAGCAGCTCGAACAGGGCCGCGTGGTCGAGCCCGCCCTTGCCCTGCGCGCGCGCGGCGCGCCGGCGCGCGACGAGCCAGCGCCCGTCCGAGTTCGGGATGAACCCGGCCGACGGGACGACCTCGCCCGCGCGGAGCGCCGAGCGGTAGCGGTTCGCGTTCGCGAGGTAGTCCTCGTCGGGGCCCGGGGTCACGAGCTCGACCCCGGCCGCGGTCGTCTCGAGGACCACCGCCCGGCCCTCGCGCGCGCTCGACACGACGATCCCCCAGGTCGACGCGATCGGCGTGCGCTCGCGCGCCACCTTCCAGGCCGCCTCGATCGACCCGGCCCGGCGCGCGATCTCGTGCACGAGGTCGACGATCCCGGCCCCGTCGAACCGGACGTCCCGGTGGAAGCGCGTGTGCGGCGTGACGACGAGCCCGGCCTCGTTCCAGACCGAGACGGCGGCCACGTCGGCGCCCCACGTCGTCACGAACCCGTAGCGCAGGCCCTGGTCGGGGCGGCACAGGACGACCGTCGGGCCCTTCTCCCACACGCCCACGCCGGGGAAGTCGAAGTTGCGGGCGTGGCGCAGCGCCCCGCCCGCGGAAGCGCGGCCCCACACGACGAGCGACGTGCAGGACGGGACGGCGCAGGCCTGCGCGACGCGCTTGGCCGGGAGCGCGCCCCAGCGCCCGGCCACGCCGACGACGTTCTGCAGGAGGTCCATGCAGAACATGTGGCGCGACTCGGCGGGCGGCCGGCCCACGGCCGAGAAGAACGCGCGGGCGCGCGCGCGCAGCTCCGCGGGCCGCCGCGCGTCGAGCCGGCGCAGGAGCCGGTCGAAGGCGAGGTGCGCCAGCCCGCGCGCGGGGGCCGGCAGCTCGGCCGTGCCGATCGTGCGCCCGGGCATCTGCGCGTAGTAGTCGAGCACGGGCTCGAAGCCCCCGCGCGCCGCCACGAGCTCGCCGTGCTGGCGGCCCATGTCCTCCTGGGAGCCGGCGAGCGTGAGCACGGTCAGCGGGTGGCGCGGGCGGGGGCCGCCCTCGGAGACCTGGGCGTCGGGCTGGGTCACGGGACCTCCTGGGAGACGGCTGCGGGGGCGCATGCCCCGGGGCTGGGGGCCAGCGCGCGCGGGCGCCAGCGCGCGAGCACGCCGCGCGCGCGGAGCGTGATCCCGACCTCGGGCGCGGGCGCGGGCGCGGGCGCGGGCTCGAGCCGGCCGGCGCGGCACACGAGCGCCACGACCGCGAGCAGCTCGAGCCACGCGAAGTCCTCGCCCACGCACTGGCGCTGCCCCGCGCCGAACGGGAAGTAGGCCATGCGCGGGCGGGCCGCGACGCGCTCGGGGAGGAAGCGGTCCGGGTCGAACCGCGCGGGGTCGTCCCACAGGGCGGGGTGCCGGTGCACGAGGAGCTGCGGGAGCATGACGAGCGACCCCTTCGGGACCCGCCAGCCGTCGACGACGTCGTCCTCGAGCGCCTCGCGCTCGACCGTCCAGGCGGGCGGGTGGAGGCGGAGCGCCTCGGACACGACGCGCCGGGTCGTCTCGAGCCGCGCGAGGGCCTCGGGCGTCGGGTCGCCCGGGCCGAGCTCGCGCGCGGCCTCCTCGGCCACGCGGTCGGCCCACGCGGGGTGCTGCCCGAGCTCGTGGAAGGTCCAGGCGAGCGCGTTCGCGGTCGTCTCGTGCCCGGCCATGAGGAACGTCACGACCTCGTCGCGGACCTGCCGCGACGGCATGGGCGCCCCGGTCTCGGGGTCGCGCGCCGCGACGAGGGCGGCGAGCAGGTCGGCGGGCGGGCCGTCGGCCGCCCGCCCCGCCGGGCCCGCGGCCTGCGCGCGGACGCGGGCGTCGATCAGCCCCTGCACGAGCCGGTCGGTCGTCGCGAGCGCGGCGTGGAACCGGCGGTGCGCGGGGAGCGGCCAGGCCAGGGGGAGGTTGAACAGCGCCTCGGTCCGGTGGGTGATCACGGGCAGCACGACGTCGAGCGCGTCGCCGATCGCCCGGGCCTCGCCGCGCAGGTCGGCCGAGAAGAGCGTCCGCCCCGCGATCGCGAGCGTCAGCGCGGTCATCTCGCGCCCCACGTCGAGGTCCGCGGGCGGCGCGCCGTCGGCCGCGGAGGCCCAGCCCTCGAGCATCCGGCGCGTCTCGGCCGCGAACGTGGGCACGAAGCGCCCGAGCGTCCGGCGCAGGAACATGGGCTGGACGATCCGGCGCTGGCGCCGCCACAGCTCGCCCTCGCTCGTGACGAGGCCGCGCCCGAGCGCGTGCTCGAGCTCGCGGTAGCTGACGCTCTTGCCGTAGCGTCGCGCCTGCGCGACGAGCACGTGCGCGACGTGCTCGGGCCGCGAGAGCACGACGAGGCGCATGCGCGGGCCCGCCGGGAGCGTGAAGGCGTCGCCCCACCGCGCGCGGAGGTCGGCCAGGGCGCCCGCGATGTCGCGGCGCAGCGCGAGGAGCGCGCGGGCCCAGGCGGTGGATCACGCCGCGCGTGTGCGCGTGGTGGACCCCCTCGCACAGCCCGCAGAACAGGCGCAGGAGCGCGCGGCGCTCGTGGCCCTGCTTGACGAGCCGCGCCAGGGGCTCGCCCT
>JANJTH010000616.1 GCA_024711205.1 Planctomycetota bacterium
CGACCGCAAGCCGTCCAGGGCGCTGTCGATCTCCTCGGCAATCCGTGCCTCGGCGACCTGGTCTGGCGCTTCGTTGGCTTCACGCCGACGAACCACGTCGCGCAAGCACGCCTCGCGCAGCCGAAGGACGCCAGGATCGACCCCACGAACCGCGCTCCGACGCGCTCATGGCGGTGGAGAGAGCCTCGCACGAGGCGCGCGGCTGACGCGGTGTTCGGATGCCGCGGCTCACGGTGGGACGATGTGCGGTGGGCCATTCGACGGGCAGCCGGCGGCACCTCAACCCCGATCGGGGCGTTGCGCCTTGAGCCAGACTGCGACGAGGAACTCGGCCCAGGCCTCGAGCATCTCGTCGGTCTTCTTAGGGTCGCCAGGGCCGACCGAGATCACGCTGAACGGCGCGTCGAAGTCGTCGACCCACGACGTGTCGACCTGCCAGTCGTTCGGGGTTCCCTTCGCGGCGGCCTCGGCCTTCGTCTTCTCGATCGCCTTCGTGTGCGCCTCGAGCAGCGCCGCCGTCCGCTCCGCCTCGGTCTTCCGAGGGCGTGGTGGTGACCTGCGCCGCTTCTTCGGTGGCGTCGACGCGGCCGCGGTCGGCGGTTCAGACTGCGTCGGTGGCGGCTCAGGCGTCTTCCGGCGGCGAGGCATGCTCCCTCCCCTCGATTGGGAGGACCTACGGCGCGTCAGGCAGTTCGAGCGAGGCGACGCGTCCGTGACCATCGCCCAATGGAACTGGGCGGGCGTCTTGGGGGGCGCAAAGGGGGGCGCGGCTCCGGAAAGCAAAGAGGCCAGGAGCATAACTCCTGGCCTCTCAATCTCCTCGGGTAGGACTCGAACCTACAACCAAGTGGTTAACAGCCACCTACTCTACCATTGAGCTACCGAGGAATGTGTTCGGTCGGGCGAGCGCCCCGGCGAGGGGGCGCTACTTCTTCTTGCCCTTCTTGTCGTCGGCCGCGGCCTCGGCCTTGGGGGCCTTCTTCTTCTTGCCGCCCACCTTGACGACCGCGGTGCGGACCTTGGGGAGCCCGTAGACGGCGTCGCCGTCGTTCCAGCGGCCGTCCTCCTTGAGCTTGAGGATCCGCTCCCAGCGGTTGTAGACGTTGCGGGACCGGACCATGTTGCTGCCGGTCCGGAGGCTCTGGTGCATGGACACGGGACGACTCCCCTCGAGCGAGCGGGGACTATACCGCCGGCCCGTCGACGTGCAAGTCCCGAGCGGGTGTCGCGCGGTCGGGGACGGGGGGGCGCCGGGGGCCGGGGCGCGGGTGGGCGCAAGTCGAGGCCGGGCGCGGAGGGACCGGGCGGGCCCGGGGCGCGCGGCTCAGGACAGGCGGGCCAGGAGCTGGGCCGCCTGGGGGTGCCCCGGCTCGAGGGCCCGGGCCCGCTCGAGCGCGTCCCGGGCGCAGCCCTGGTTCCCGCGCCCGAGCATGAACTCCGCGTAGCGCGCGTAGGCCGCGGCGGCCGTGCGCGCCGACCCGCGGGCCTCCTCGGCCCGCCCGAGGTCGAGCAGCGCGTCCGTGTCGTCCGGCCGGAGCTTGACCGCGCGCCGGAGGTCGCGGCCCGCGTCGTCGAGGAGCCCCGCGAAGAGCGCCATGCCGCCGATCGCCCGCCAGGCCCGCTGGGCGCCCTCGAGGTCCCCCTCCGCCTCGGCCATGCCGGCGAGGCCCCGGCGCGACTCGAGGTCGAACGGCGCCGCCGCGAGCGCGTCGTCGTAGGCCTCGCGCGCCGCCGCGCGGTCGCCGAGCTGGAGCGCCGCCTCCGCGAGCTCCCGCAGGCAGCGGACCGCGCGGTCGACCTGGTTGAGCGCCAGGTGCGCCTCGGCCAGGCGCCGGCGCACGTCGAGCCGGTCCGGCGCCAGCTCGACGATCCGGCGCAGCGGCTGGAGGAGCTCCGGCGGCGGCGCGTCGCCCGGGGCCGGCTGGAGGCTCTGCGCCATGCCCAGGTAGCGCGAGATCGCCTTGTCCTGCTCGCCGTTCTCGAGGTAGGCCTTGGCGAGCCACTCCCAGGCCGCGGTCGAGCTCGGCTCGAGCTCGACGATCGACTCGTAGACCTTGATCAGGAACGGCCAGTTGATCGAGTTCGCGATCAGCCCCGAGCGGTAGAGCACGTCCGCAAGGCGCCGATACTCGCGCACGGCGTCGTCCGTCGAGCCCATGCGCGCGAGCGTCTGGGCGAGCCGCAGCCGGGCCTCGAGGTTCTCGCCGTCGAGCTCGAGGATCCGGTAGAGCACCGCCACCGCGTCCTCGGGCCGCCCCTCCTCGTCGTGCACCGTCGCGAGCTCGTCGAGCCGCGTCATGGCCGGCACGATGTCGCCGTTGCGCGCGTGCAGCTCGGCCAGGGCCTGCAGCGCCGGCTTGTCCGTCGGCGCCAGGTCGAGCAGCTCCTGGTGCAGCCCGATCAGCGCCTCGTCGGTCTCCGACGAGGCCAGCGCGCGGGTGATCACCTCGCGGAACTCGGCCGCCGCCTCCTCGGGCGCCTGGAGCGTCACGAGCAGCCGGGCCAGCCGCAGCCGGAGCTGCACGTCGTCCGGCGACAGGTCGAGCGCGTCGCGCAGCGCGCCCACCGCCAGGTCGCGCCGGTCGAGCCGCAGGCAGCGCTCCGACACGGCGATCCAGCGGTCGAGCGCCTCGCGCGTCTTGCCGAGCCGCTGGTAGGCGCAGGCGATCCGCCGGTGCAGGTCGAGGTGCTCGAGCCCGCGCTCGGCCGCGAGTTCGTAGACGTGGAGCGCCTTCTCCCAGTCCTCGTCGCGCTCCGCCTCGACCCCGACCCGCACGAGCTCCTGCGACTCGAGCGCCTTGAGGTGCCCCTGCTGCACGAGCTCGCCGAGCGCCTTGAGGCACTCGAGCGTGGCGATCGGCGCCTGCTCCGCGATCTCGTAGGCCGAGCGGTAGCCGTCGACCAGGAGCGCCACGCGCCGGTCGATCAGCCCGTCGGGCAGCGCCCCGTTCGAGGGCGCGAGCACGTCGTGCTCCGACGGGATCGTGGAGCGGATCAGCTCCCACTCGTCCGCCCGGCGCGCCGCCTCCATGAGCACGCTCATGCCCGGGAGGTTCAGCGACACCTCGAGGTCCTCCTGCGCGAACACCGCCGGCAGGGGCGGCTCGCCCGGGTGGAACTTCACGTCGAGGTTCGACCAGTTGAAGATCTCGAACACGTCCTCCCGGCCCTGGAACCCGAGCGCCTGGCGGATCGACTTCTGGTCGACGAGGCCCAGCTCGACCAGGATCTCGCCGAGCCGCCGCCCCGTGCGCTCGTGGTCGACGAGCGTCATGACGTAGTCGGCCTCGTCGATCAGCCCCAGCTCGTAGAGCGCCCGGCCCAGGATCACCCGGGACTGGTCCATCTTGCGGTGCTGGATCACGCCGTCGCGGAAGAACAGGTAACCCCGCCGGGCCGTCCCGGACACGACCTCGAGGGTGCCGGTCCACCGCTTGTTCTGCAGCGACTGAACGATGTCCGGCAGCTCGATGATCGGCATGGTCGCGGACACGCGTCCTCGCCCCGGCGGGCGCGCTGGAGCAGGCTGCCCAGGAGGTTAGCAGCGCGGCCAGGGGCCAGCAAGGCGACCGGGTCCGCTCGGAGCCCGTCCGGACGCTCACGGCACGGGCGCACCCGGGCCGCGGGCGCGGCGGCCGGGCGCCCCGCCCGGTCAGCGGCGCGTGAGCGCGTCGACGATCCCCCGCGAACTCGGCATGGCGCGGAAGATCGGGCCCACGTCCGCGATCGGCCCGGGGGCCGTGCCGCCCACGTCGAACGTCTTCCAGACCGGAATGAACCCCCACAGCCCGGCGTGCGCGCGCGCCAGGTAGCCCCGGCCGTTCGGGTTCGGCCACAGGCGCAGCCGGTCGAGCCGCACCCGCAGGATCCCCTTGCGGACCGAGAGCCCCGTCGTGCGCACCTCGATCGAGCGCGTCGTCACGTCGGCCCGCCCCGGCGTCAGCGTCGCGCGCGGCTCGACGCGCAGCGTCGCGCCCTCGAACGGCACCTCGACCCGCCGCCGGAGCGCGAGGGCCACGAGGCCCTGGCCGCGCGCCGACTCGACCGTGACCCGCTCGACCTGCTCGAGCGCCGCCGCCGGGAGGACCGGCGGGAGCGACACGCGCTCGAACAGCCCGCGCACCTCGCCGCCGCCCACGGAGAACCGCCCCGCCAGCGCGCGCAGCGCGAGCCCGATCGGCCCGCCCTTCGCCCGGTCGTAGCGCAGGTCCTGCGGCACCCCGACGCGCGCGCGCGGGGCCCCCGAGCGGATCGTGAGCGAGCGGTCGCCCGTGAGCACCGGCCGCGACCCGTCGACGCTGGGCACGAGGTCCCGCGTGCCGGCCATGCCCGGCAGCGTCAGGAGGAAGCTGCTCGCGAGCGTCGTCTCGCGGTAGGCCTCGGTCACGAGCGCGCCGAGCGGCCGCCCCGCGAGCCAGCCCGAGAGCACGTAGGGGAGCGCGACGACCGGGTTGTTGATCCCGACGTGCGTGACGACGGCCCGCGGCTCGAGCGCCTCCCAGGCCGCCCGCTCCTCGTCGTTGCCGTAGCACGCGGTCGAGTAGACGAGCCGCAGCTTGCCGCGCGCCGGCGCGAGCGCCCGCGCCCACGCCGCCGGGTCGCGCGTCGTCGTGTGGATCGAGCAGAACACGTCGACGACGTCGTGCGTGCGCGCGAGCGCCACGATCGCCGCCGCGAGCCGCTCGTTCGCGCGGCCGCGCCCGACCAGCGTCTGGACCTTCGCGTAGGGGCCCTCGCCCAGGAACCGCCCGTAGAGCGTCGTCCCGAGCCGCTCGGTCAGCGCGGCGCCCGGGTAGCCCTCGTCCTCGACCATGAGCACGGCCGCGGCGCGCACGTCCTGCGCCCCCGCCGGGCCCGCCGCCGCCACCGCCGTCGCCGCCGCCAGGGCCATGCCCCAGAGTCCCTGCTTCCCGGTCATCGCGCACGCTCCCGCCGTCGGTCGGCCGCAGCACGACGACGCAAGGCGCAGGCCACGTGGAACTCATTGCGAGACGATCCCATGGCGGATTCGTTCCGCCGGATCTGGATTCGTCTCGCATGCAATGCGGCAGGGGCGAGGCAGGATTGCCCGGGCGAAGTTTACGGGCCGAGCCCTCGTGTCGCCGATCATTTCGCGTGCATTGCACCCTGCCCGAATCCGCCAGGCGGCCCGCTGCCCGCTGCGCGGGCCGGCAGGACACCACCCCGGCGCACCGCCTGCGAAGGCCCCCGCGACCGCGCGCCAGGCCACCCCTGGACCGTCTCGGCCCGGACCTGGACCTCCTCCGGACGCGGCCCGCCCCGGGGCCCGGGTCGAATGCTAGGGTCCTCGCGCCCGCGGCCGGCGCCGCCCGCCGCGCGGCCTCCGCCCGGCCCCTCCGCAGGCAGGCCCGCCCCGTGACGCCCCCCGATCGCGTGTTCCTCGTCGGCGTCGCGGGCGGCTCCGGCTCCGGCAAGACGACCGTGGCCCGCGCGCTCGCCGCGGACTTCCGCGCCGAGGACGTGCAGGTCGTCCTCATGGACTCCTACTACCGCGACCGCGCGGGCGTCCCGCTCGAGGAGCGCGCGCGGATCAACTACGACCACCCCGACGCCTTCGACGAGGCCCTCCTCGTCGAGCACCTCGAGGGCCTCCGCGCCGGGCGCGCCGTCGACACGCCGGTCTACGACTTCACGCGCCACGAGCGCGTGCGCGAGCGGGTCACCGTCCGCCCGTCGCGCGTCGTGATCCTCGAGGGGATCCTCGTGCTCGCGCTCGAGCCCGTGCGCGCGCTCCTCGACGCGCGGATCTTCGTCGACACGCCCGGCGACCTCCGCGTGCTCCGCCGCCTCCGCCGCGACGTGCACGAGCGCGGCCGCACCGTCGACTCGGTGATCGCGCAGTACCTCGAGACCGTCCGCCCCATGCACGAGGCCTTCGTCGAGCCCTCGCGCCGCCACGCCGACCTGATCGTCCCCGAGGGCGGCCACAACGAGGCCGCGATCGAGGCGCTCCGCACGTGGATCGGCGGGCTCGTCGAGCGGGCCGGGCCGGGCCGCGGCGCGCCCGCGTGACCGAGGCCACCGCCCGCCGCCGGCAGGCCTTCGCCGCGTCGGCCGCCCTGGGCGTGGCCCTCGGCGTGGGCGTCGTGACGCTCGCCTACGGCGACGGGACGGCCTACCTGTTCGACGACCCGGGCGCGTGCGCGAACTGCCACGTCATGCGCGAGGCCTACGACGGCTGGGCGCACGGCGGGCACCGCCACGTCGCGACCTGCAACGACTGCCACGTCCCGCAGGACGTCGTCGGCAAGTACTGGACGAAGGCCGTCCACGGGTGGCGCCACTCGAAGGGGTTCACGCTCGACGACTTCGAGGAGCCGATCCGCGCCAAGCCCGACAGCCAGCGGGTCGTGCGCGAGAACTGCGTCCGCTGCCACGCCCCCGTCGTCGGCGACGTGCTCGCGCTCGACCCCGGCCCCCGCCCCGCCCACCTCCCCGCCGCGACCGCCGGCCTCGACTGCGTGGCGTGCCACCGCCACGTCGCCCACGGCCCGCGCTGACCCCCCGAGGAGCCCGCCCCATGTCCTCGCCCACGGACCCCGCGCCCACGGACCCCAACCCCGCGCCCGCGAGCCCGCCCGTGGCCGCGCCGCCCGCCCCGGCGCTCTGGCCCTACGCCGCCGTGACGGCCGCCTGCGCGCTCGTCGCGGGCGGCAGCGGCTGGCTCCTCGCGACGATCGCGCGCCGCCGCGCCGAGGCCTCCCTGCGCGCGCCGCCGACGGTCGCGCTCGACGAGACGACGACGGACCCGGCCGTCTGGGGGCGCGCCTTCCCGCGCCAGTGGGACTCGTTCCAGCGGACCGTCGACACGGAGCGCACGCGCTGGGGCGGGAGCGAGGCCTTCCAGAAGCTCGACGACGACCCGCGCTGGCGGCGGATCTTCGCCGGCTACGCCTTCTCGATCGACTACCGCGAGGAGCGCGGCCACGCCTACATGCTCTCGGACCAGCGCGAGACCGAGCGCGTCACGCAGCGCCCGCAGCCCGGGGCCTGCCTCCAGTGCCACGCGAGCACCGTCGTCGCCTACCGCGAGGTCGGCCTCGAGCGCGGCGCCGCCGGCGCGCTCACGGACCCGCTCGGCTCGCCCCAGGGCCAGGAGCAGCTCCGGCGCGGGTTCGAGGCCGTGTGCGCCATGCCCTACGCCGAGGCGACCGCGAAGGTGAGCCACCCCGTCTCGTGCCTCGACTGCCACGACCCCGCGACGCTCGACCTGCGCGTCACGCGCCCCGCGTTCCTCGACGGGATCGCCGCGTTCGCCGCGGGCGACGGGGCCGCCCACCACCTCCCGAGCGTCGAGCGCTGGCGCCGCGGCGACCGCCGCGCCCCCTACGACCCGAACGCGCTCGCCTCGCGCCAGGAGAAGCGCTCGCTCGTGTGCGCGCAGTGCCACGTCGAGTACCACTTCCAGGGCCCGGGCAAGCTGCTCGTCTACCCCTGGTCGAAGGGGCTCACGGCCGAGGCCGAGGAGGCCGTCTACGACGAGGCCGGCTTCTCCGACTGGACCCACGCCGAGACGGGCGGGGGCGTGCTCAAGGCGCAGCACCCCGAGTTCGAGATGTGGAGCCAGGGGATCCACGCGCGGAGCGGCGTCGCGTGCGCCGACTGCCACATGCCCTACGAGCGCGAGGGCGCGGTCAAGGTGAGCAGCCACCACGTCCGCTCGCCGCTGCTCGCGCCGGCGAAGGCGTGCGGGAGCTGCCACGCGCTCGACGGGGCCGAGCTCCTCGCGCGCGCGACCGGGATCCAGGGCAAGACGGCCGCGCTCCTCGACCGGGCGACCGCCGCGGTCACCGACGCGATCGGCGCGATCGCGCGCGCGCGCGCCGCGGGCGCGACCGACGCCGCGCTCGGGCCGGCCCGGACGCTCCACCGCCAGGCCCAGTGGCGGCTCGACTGGGTCGCCGCGGAGAACTCCATGGGCTTCCACGCCCCGCAGGAGGCCGCGCGCCTGCTCGCCGAGGCGATCGACCTCGCGCGCCAGGCCCAGCTCGCGCTCGTCCCCGGCGGCGGCTGACCCCGGCGCGGGCCGCGCGCGCGCGAGGGCCCCGCGTCAGGGGAGCGGTCGAACGACGACGCGCGTCCCCTCGACCTCGACGACCTCGACGCGCGCGCCGGCGGCGACGTGCTCGCCGCGCGTCACGACGTCCGTCCGCCGCCCGTCGAGCGTCGCGAACCCCGACGGCCGCAGGTCGGTGACCGCCTCGCCCGTCCGCCCGACGAGCGGGTGGGCCTCGGCCTGCTCGGGCGCGGCCTCGGCGCGCGCGGGCGCCCGGAGCGTCATGCGCGCCGCCGCGAGCTTGAGCAGGACCGCCCCGGTCGCGAGCGAGCCGAGCGCCAGCCCGCCGCCCACGGCCGGCCCCATGCCGACCCACGCGCCGACGACGCTCGCGACGACGAGCGCGAACCCGATCACGCCGACGATCATGCCCGGCACGAACAGCTCGACCGCCAGGCACGCGACGCCCGCGAGCCACAGCGTGAGGACCCAGGGCGCGCTCACGACGTCACCTCGCCCGCGCCCGGGGGCGCCATGGCCTCGCGCCGCGCGGCCACGACGAGCGCCGCGCCGCTCCGGCCCACGACGACGACCGTCGTCCCCGCCTCGA
The DNA here is from genome assembly GCA_024711205.1 of Planctomycetota bacterium. GTDB lineage: Bacteria > Planctomycetota > J058 > J058 > J058 > JANJTH01. The sequence goes on from JANJTH010000616.1 coordinate 8,628, forward strand.
CCCAGCCGTCCTCGGCGATCGCGTCCAGGGGCTCGCCCGCGAGCAGGACCTTGCCCGCCGGCCGCAGGTCCGTCGCCGCCTCGCCGGTCGCGCCCACCTGCGGCCCGGGCTTCGGCGCGGCGCCGTCGCCGGCCGGCACGGGGCCGCCCGCCGCGC
>JANJTH010000621.1 GCA_024711205.1 Planctomycetota bacterium
CGCCTTCGCCTTCGCGGGCGCCTTCTTCGCCGCGGCCGCCTGCTTCGCGGGCGCCTTCTTGTTCGAGGCCGGTGGCTTCTTCCCTGCCTTCGGAGCCGACCGCTCCGCCCCGCGTCCCTTCGGCGCCATCGCTCGTCCGCCTCCCGTGGTCGGCGCGTCGACCCGCAGGGCCGTCACGCGACCGCGAGGGTAGCCAACGTCCCCCGCCGGCGCCACGCACGAGCCGGGCCCCGGCGCGGGCAGAACCCCTGGCGCGGCCAGCGCGCGGGGGCGGCTCGCGCCCGATCGCGGGTCGGCCGGGTAACCTCCACGAGGCTCCCGACGACGCGCGGCTCGTCGGGTCCAGGAGGCCCGCAGAATGCGCTCGAGGCACCGCTGGACGTTCGTCGCCCTCCTCCTCGCCGCCGTGGGTCTCCCGACCGCGGGCTGCCCGGCCGCCCCCGAGCCTGCCGCGGGCGACGGGCCCGCGGCCCGCGGGGCCGCGGAGCCCGGAGGCCCGGAGCCTGGCCCGGGCTCGACCGCCGCCGCGAGCTCGACGAGCGACGCCGCCGCGCCGACCTCGCCCGGCGGCGCCCCCACCGACACGAAGGAGAAGCGCGTGTACACCAAGCCGTCCGCCGAAGAGCTCGCCCGGCGCCTGACCCCGCTCCAGCTCGAGGTCACGCAGCAGTGCGGCACCGAGCCCCCGTTCCGCAACGCGTACTGGAACGAGAAGCGCCCGGGGATCTACGTCGACGTGATCTCCGGCGAGCCCCTGTTCAGCTCGCTCGACAAGTTCGACTCGGGCACGGGCTGGCCCAGCTTCACGCGCCCGATCCAGGGGACCGACCTCGTCGAGGTCGAGGACCGCGGCCACGGGATGGTCCGCACCGAGGTCCGCTCGAAGGCCGGCGACGCGCACCTCGGCCACGTGTTCCCGGACGGGCCGACCTCGACCGGGCTCCGGTTCTGCATCAACTCGGCCTCGCTGCGGTTCGTCCCGGTCGAGGACATGGCCGCCGAGGGCTACGGCGACTACCTCCCGCCCTTCCGGGCGGCCGGGCTCGCGCCCGCCGCCGCGCCCGCGGCCTCCCCGGCGCCCGCGCCCGGCCAGCGCGAGCGCGCGATCCTCGCCGGCGGCTGCTTCTGGGGCATGGAGGAGATCATCCGCAAGATCCCCGGCGTCCTCGAGACGCAGGTCGGCTACTCGGGCGGGCACGTCGAGCGAGCCACCTACGAGCAGGTCAAGACCGGCCGCACCGGCCACGCCGAGGCGATCGAGGTCGTGTTCGACCCGGCGGTCCTCGCCTACGAGGACCTCCTGGGCTGGTTCTTCCGCATGCACGACCCCACGACGCGCAACCGCCAGGGCAACGACGTGGGCTCGCAGTATCGCTCCGCGATCTTCTTCACGAGCGAGGCGCAGCGGGCCACCGCCGAGCGGGTCAAGGCCGCCGTCGAGGCCGCGAAGAAGTGGCCGCGCCCGATCGTGACCGAGGTCGCGCCCGCGGGCCCGTTCTGGTCGGCCGAGGACTACCACCAGGACTACCTGCAGAAGAACCCCAACGGCTACACCTGCCACTTCCTGCGCGACTGACGGGCGCCGGCCACGTGGCGGTTGCGATGGACCCCCCGGGCTGGTCTCATCCGGCCCGGGGTCGGACGGCGTCCGACCCGAGGGAACGTGGCCGGCCTCCCCGAGCTCGAGACGACGCACCCCGCCGCCGCCGCGCGCGCGCCCGGGCCGGAGCTCCGCGCCACGCCCCTCCTGGACCCGCCCGCCACGAGCCCGGCCTGCGCCGGGCCCGCGGCGGGGCTCGGCGACGACCTCGAGGGGCTCCGCGAGGGGTTCGACCTCGACGAGGGCGCGCTCGACGACGAGGACGGGGACGACTGCATGGACGATGAGGGCGGCGGCAGCGGGGGCGACGACGACGACGACGCGTGAGGGTCCGCCGGCGGCCGCCACCGTGGCGGTGGTCGCGATCGGCAACGAGCTCCTCTCGGGCAAGGTCCGGGACAGGAACGTCCACTACCTCGCCCGCGAGCTGCGCGCGCTCGGCGCCACGCTGACCCGCGTCGTCCTCTGCCCCGACGAGCTGCCCGCGATCGTCGACGCGCTGCGCTGGGCGGCCGCGCACGCCGCGACCGTGATCACGACCGGGGGCGTGGGGCCCACCCACGACGACGTGACCCTCGCCGCCGTCGCCGCGTACCTCGGCGTGGACCGCGTGCGCGACCCCGGCTTCGCGGCGGCGATCGCCCGCTACTTCGGGGCGCGCGCGAACGACGACGTGCTCGCGATGGCCGACGTCCCGCGCGGGGCGGCGCTCCTCCGGCCCGTCCGCGACTTCCTCCCGATCGTCGTCGCCGGGCCGGTCCACGTGTTCCCGGGGGAGCCCGGCGCGCTCGTGCGCCTGTTCGACGCCTGGAAGGAGGCGCTCCGCCAGCCGCCCTTCTGGCTGCTGCGCCTCGAGCTCGACGCCGACGAGGGCGAGCTGAGCCCGCTCCTGCGCCGGCTCGCGGCCGCCCATCCCGACGTCGACGTCGGCAGCTACCCGCGGTTCGACGCGGGCGCGCCGTACCGCCTGCTCGTGACGGTCGAGGCCAAGGACGAGCCCGCCGTCGCCCGCGCGGGCGCCGCGCTCCGCGCCGCCGTCGAGGGCGCCGTCGGCCCCGCCGCGGTCCTCCGCATGGACGGGCCCCGCCCGCCCGCCACCGACTCCGCCGAACACGCCGAGCCCGCGCGCGCCCGCGCGGGCGACCACACGCCCTGAGCCCCAGCCCGAGGAACGCCATGCCCTACGACCAGTCCCTCCTGAACCGGATCCAGAGCGCAGCCCGCGCCCGCGACCTCGCGCGCGTCGAGGAGCTGTGGGTCGAGCTGCAGACGTCCCAGGCCCCGCTCGGCGAGGTCGCGCCGTTCTTCGAGGTCGCCCGGGAGCTCCACGACCGCGGCGACCGCGACAAGGCGGCCGAGCTGCTCCTCATGCTCAAGGAGGACCTGCGCGCCGCGGGCCGCGACGCCGACCTGCTCGAGGTCATGCGGCGCGCCGTCGTCTACTCGGCCCGGGTCAAGGGGATCCGCGACGAGCTCACCGAGGCCTACCGCAAGGTCTACGGCGCGCGCGCCGGCTTCGACGCCGTGCTCGGCCGGACCGGGCTCACGGCCGACGGGAACCTCCAGGACGCGGTGCGCCAGCTCGACCACGCCTTCGGGTTCGACGTGGGCGACTTCGTGTTCCACACGCGCGGCTGGGGGATCGGGCGCGTCGTCGAGTGCCGCCCCGAGGCGGGCGAGTTCGTGATCGACTTCGCGCGCAACCGCGGGCAGCGCATGGAGGCGAGCATGGCCGTCGCCGCGCTCCAGCGCCGCTCGCAGGACGACCTCGACGTGCTGCTCTGGACCGACAAGGACCGCGTGCGCGTGCTCGCCGAGGAGGACCCGCTCAAGCTCCTCCGCGCGGCGCTCGAGAGCGCGGGCGGCAAGCTCGCGTCGCGCGACCTGAAGGACAAGCTCGTCGACATCGTCGACAAGGGCGGCTGGACCAAGTTCTGGGGGCGCGCCAAGAAGCTCGCCAAGGACGACCCGCGGCTCGAGATCGGCGCCGGCCCGCGCGGGCTCGTCTCGCTGCGCGACGCCCCGCTCTCGCGGGAGGACGAGGCCGCGGCGGCGCTCCGCAAGCTGCGGGCGTTCGCGGACGTGCTCGAGCTGGCGCGCCGCGAGCTCCTCGAGCTCCAGCGCGACGGGCTGCCGGAGCAGCCCCCCGCGTGGCTGACCCAGGCGCTCGAGCAGCTCGGGAAGAACCACGGCAAGGTCGGCTCGCCCGAGCAGCGGGCGGCCGCGATCGAGCTCGCGCTGTTCCGCGAGGAGGTCGCCAAGACCTGGCCGGGGTCCCTCCCGGGCTACGCGGCGGCCGGGCCGCAGGTGGACCCGGAGACGGGCGAGCCGCTCCCCGACGCGGTGCCGGAGCCCCTGCGCGCGGCCCTCGACGGGCTCTCGGGCGCGGCGCTCCCGCCCGTGCTCCGCGCGATCGAGACGGCGGACTACCGCCGTCGGGCGACCGCGCTGATCGCGCAGGTGCTCCCCGCCGACGCGGCCACCGCGACCCTGCGGCACGTCGTGCTCGACCCGGCGAACGGGACCTGGGAGGAGGCGGTCGCCGCGCTCAAGCGGCTCGGCCGCGACGACGTGATCGCGGAGGCCGCGAACGTGGCCGCGATCCGCCCCGCCGACCACGCCGAGGCGTTCATCGCGATGACCCGCCTGCGCTTCAACGGGCGGCTCGAGGTCCTCACGGAGCGGCCCGACTCCGAGCTGCTCGCCAAGGCGATCCAGCTCCTCGACGTGCTCGGGCTCGAGCTGCGCGGCGCGGGCGAGAAGAACCACAAGGCCGCGCTCAAGGCCACGATCGACCAGCTCCGCACGGTCCTCTCGGAGAAGAACCAGCGCGCGATCGGCCAGGTGATCCAGAACGGCAGCGAGGCCGAGGTCCGGCGCATCCTCCAGCTCGTGCGCCAGAGCCCGGCCGTGACCCCGACGATGATCCGCGCGACCGAGAACTTCGTCGTGCACCGCTTCCCCGAGCTGCTCGCGACCGTCGTCGCCGCGCCGCGCCACGAGGATGCCGAGCCGGAGACCACGATCTACACGACGCTCGAGGGGCGGAAGCGCTACGAGCAGGAGCTCCAGCGGATCATGGACGTCGAGCTCGAGAAGGTCCGGCTCGAGATCGGGCGCGCGCTCGAGTTCGGCGACATCTCGGAGAACTCCGAGCTCGACGCGGCGCGCGAGCGCCAGCAGCGCCTGGCCGAGCAGGCCGAGCGCATGCGCAAGGAGCTCGAGCGCGTCATGCTGATCGACCCGAACAAGGTCGAGACGGACCAGGTGCGCGTCGGCACGCGCGTCACGGCCGAGCAGATCGACGAGGTGGGCGAGTCCGAGGGCGAGGTCACCTACACGGTCCTCGGGCCCTGGGACGTCGACGACGCCGACCCGACGATCGTGAGCCACCTCTCGCCCGTGGCGTCCGGCTTCCTCGGCGCCTCCCCCGGCGACGAGGTGAAGGTCCGCCTCCCCGACGGCGGCGAGGCCCGCTACCGGATCAAGACGATCGAGCGCGCGCTGCTCCAGCGGACCTGAGCGCCCAGGCGGGGCCTCCCGGGCCGGCCGCGGCCCGGGAGGCGCCGACGCCGGCCAGGCTGCCGGCGCGCCGGGCTCAGGCCGCGCCGCCGGCCGGGCGGGCTCAGGCCGCGGGGCCGTCCCCGCGCGGCGACTCGCCGCGGAACGTCCGCGCGGCCTGCGCGAGGGCCTCGTGGAAGGCCTCGCGCACGGCCTTCGTGTGGAACGACAGCTCGAGCCCGCCGTCGAGCACGATCGTCGCGTCGCGGAACAGCCCGCCGTCGCGCCTCTCGAGCGCCGTCACGTCGCGGTAGAAGACGCCCTGCCGGGGGCGGGCGCTCGAGCACACGCGCCGGTCGGTCAGGAGCACGCCCCGGTCGCCGTGGCCGCCGACCGTCCGGTCGTAGAGCGCGACGACGCGCTCGCCGGGCGCCAGCGTGTCGGCGTAGGCCCCCAGCGCCAGATGCAGGGCCGCCTCGGGGATCCGGGGCGCGAGGTGGACGCCGTAGACCCGCGCCAGCGCGCCGCCGATCGCGAGCTCGGCCAGGCCGGCCAGCTCCTCGGTCTCGTCCGCGGGCGCCGGCCGCGCCCCCTGGGCGATCACCGAGCCGGCGCGGCGCTGGAACTCGCCGCCGAGGATGCGCTCGAACGACCCGTCCGCGACCCAGCGCTGGAGCTCGCGCGCGCGCACGACCGGCCAGGGGTGGCTGCGGTCGTTCTCGAGCATGGTCCGCCACAGGCGCTCGGCCGCGCCCTGCGGCACGTCCTCGAACTCGCGCGCCTGGGCGAGGAACGCGTCGAGGTCGAGCTCGCGGGCGATCCGCCCGCCGGGGCCGGCGCCCAGCTTCATCTCGACCGTGAGCGCGACGCGCGGGTCCTGCCCGGCGAGCAGCCCGGCGCGGTCGGCCGTCAGCTCGGCGCAGCGGCTCCAGTACTGGAGCGCCGAGAACAGGCTCAGGCGGATCAGCCCGCCCATGGGGGTCAGGTCGCCGAGGACGCCGAGGAGCAGCCCGATGCTCCGGGCGACCATGCCGTAGAGGACGTGGCCGGCCAGGATGTGCCCCATCTCGTGGCCGATCACGACCGCGAGCTCCTCGTCGGTGAACCCCTCGACGAGCCCCGAGGTGACGACGACGAACGGCGCGTCGACGCCGGAGGTGTAGGCGTTGACCCGGACGTCGTGCGCCAGGTAGAGCGGCGGCACGGGGTCGAGGTCGAGCACGCGCGCGCACTCGCGGTGGATCCGCCACACCGAGCCGACCTGCTGCTCCGAGAGCCGGACGTTGCTGCTCTCGTTGATCACGCGCCACACGGCGTCGGCGCCGAGCCGCGAGATCGCGCGCATGAGCCGGTCGAACCCGGCCGTCTTCTTGAGCGCCTCGAGCGCGGCCCGGTCGGCCGGGTGCTCGAAGCTCTGGCTCGAGATCTTCGGCAACGGGACCTTGTCCGCCACGGGGCCTCCCTGCGAGGGGTCACGGCCCCGCGGGCGGGGGCCGGAGCGAGATCAGCGCGCGCCGGGCGGCGGCTCGAGGTGGACGCCCGGGCGGCTCGCGCGCTGGCTCTCGAGCTTCTCGAGCCCGAGCAGGATCCGCTCCTGCGCGCGCCGGAGCGACTCGTGCTGGTCCCAGGAGATGAACCCCTTCTTCACGAGGACCTCGCCGATCCGCAGCCGGCGGCCGGTCCGCGCCTGGACCTTGAGCGCGAGGTCGAGGTCCGAGGCCGACACGATCCCGTTCTTCACGGCGAGCTTGCCGTAGAGCGTCTCGACCGTCTCGGCGTCGTAGACCTCCTGCGCGCGCAGGATCGCCTGGACCTGCTTGTCCTCGAGGAGGTCGAGGCCGACCATGACCTCGCCGAGCGTCGGGTCCCCGCCCGCCTCGCGCGCGTCGCGCTGCGCCTTGAGCGCGCGCTCGACGTCCCGGCGGGTCGCCATGAACAGCCGCACCGCCAGCTCGCCGAACAGCCGATCCGGGCCGAGCCCCTCGCGGGTCCCCTGCTCCTCCATGACCATGAGCATGTCCGCCTCCGCGCGCGCGCGGCCGGGCACGGCCGCCGTCGGCGCTCTGCCTCGATCCTACTCCGCGCCGACACGAGGGGAAGGGTCTGCCCGGGGCGCGGCGCGGCCGCGACGGGCCCCGCGATCGGTCGCGACCGGGGCGCCGCCCGTAGAATCCGCGGGCATGTCCACCGAGCCGCCTGACTCCCCCGCCGCCTCCTCCCCCGCGCCCGCGGCGCGGGTCCCTGCGGCCCACGCGGCGCGCGCGGCCGAGGGGCCGACGCCGGCCGAGCTCGAGGACGGCGGCCGCGCCGAGGCCCTCGTCGCGGCCTCGCTCGGCGTCGGGCGCTACACGCGCCACGTGCTCCTCTGCACGGGCCCCACCTGCGCGAGCGCGCCCGTGGCGACCGCGGCCTGGTCCTACCTCAAGGCGCGCCTGCGCCAGCTCGAGCAGGAGGGCAAGCTGCCCGCCCAGGACGTCTACCGGACGAAGGTCGGCTGCCTGCGCGTGTGCCGGGGCGGCCCGATCTGCGTCGTCTACCCCGACGGCACCTGGTACCGGGAGGCGACGGCCGACAACCTGCCCAGGATCCTCGACGAGCACCTCGTCCACGGCCGGGTCGTCGCCGACCTCGCGTTCGCGAGCAACCCGCTCGGCGGGCCCGGCGCCTGACCCTGGCCTCTACGGGCAGAGCAGCGCCTGCCCGAACCGGGCCCCCTGGCGGTTCGCCGACATGTCGTGCTCGTCGAACCCGGTGCCCCCCGGGAGCCCGTCGCCCGCCTCCTTGAGCCAGCCGACGGCGACGCTCCCCCGGGCGTTGCTCCGGTGGGCGAGCACGGCCGAGGCGAAGTAGTGCTCGTACTTGTCGAGCCCCTGGTGCGCGGCGGGGATCCCCGGCAGCGGCGCGAGCGGGAGGTCGTGCCCCTCGTCGATCAGCAGCCCGAGCACGAGCTGGAGCGCGCTCCGGTCGTCCTGCGAGACGGCCCGGGCCTCGCGGAACAGCGCGCGCGGGTCGTGGGGCGCCGGCGCGCCGCGCAGGCGCAGGCGGAGGAAGCGGGCCTCGTCGCGCGTGGTCTCGCCGCGCAGCTCCTCGAACCGCCGGCTCCCGGGCTTGTAGAAGTCCCACACCGCGCGGCCGATCCCCCAGCCGGCGACGGGGTAGCGCGCCCACCACGCGTCGGCCGTGGGCGCGCACTGGCCGAGCGGGCCGTCGGGCGGGCCGCCCGCGACCCCGGCCTGGGCGCCCGCGCCCGCGCCGTCGCCGAGGAGGCGGACGCCCGCGAGGTGCCCCGCGGCGCGCCCGGCCTCGACGAGCTCGACCTCGAGGCGCTCGGCGTCGGCCCGGCGGAGCCGGAGCGCGCGCGCGCCGGCCGGCGCGCTCGCCTGGCCGAGCCGACCCAGCGCGCCCGCGACGCCCTGCGTGCGCGGCGGGAGCTGGAAGGACCAGCCGCCGCCCTCGCGCGCCCCGCGGCCCGACCAGGCGCGGAGCTCCTCGGGGCCCTGCTCGAGCCGCAGCTCGAGCCGGAGCCCCGTCCGCGAGCGCTCGAGCGTCAGGACGCCCCGGGCCGCCCCGCCGTCGAGGGCGCCGCGCACGTCGTAGCGCCGGGCCTCGGCCGGGCGCTCTTGCGCCAGGCCCGCCCCCGGGAGGGCGAGCGCGAGCAGGACGGGGAGGACGAGCGCGCGAGGCATGCCCCTCAGCTTAGCGGGCCCCCGGGGGGCCTCGCCAGCGCGCTCACCCCCCCGGCGCGGCGGCGCCGCCGGGCGCGCGGGTCTCGGCCCGCTCGGGCACGTAGCCCTCGCCCGTCGCCTCGTCGGCGCCCGGGATCCGGCGGGGGTAGATGTCGTCGAAGATCGCCTCGTAGGCCCGGCCCCACAGGTCGCCGCTCGAGCCGACGTAGGCGCCGGTGCGCGCGTCCGCGAGCCAGAGCTGCAGGCGCGCCCAGCCCTCCTTGAGGCTGTAGCCGAAGGTCAGGTCGGGCGAGAGCACGATCAGGTCGCCCGGGCCGCCGCCGGGCGGAGAGAAGGGCAGCGGCGGGACCCCGAACCGCCAGGCGCCGTCCCAGCAGCCGAGCGTCGCGCTGCGGACCTCGAGCACGACGTCCGCCGCCGCGCGCTCGTCCACGAGGACCACGCCCTGGCGGGCGAGGTGCTCGCGGAGCGCCGAGCGGACGTAGAGGGCGTCGTAGGACTCGTGGCGGTCCTCGACCACGAAGACGCGCTTGCCCGCGAGCGGCCGCGCGTCGTAGCGCTGGACGGCCCGCTGCGCGGCGGTCGAGACGAGGAGCATCTCGGACGAGCTGCGGGGCGTGTGCGTGGTGCGGATGTTCCCCATGCAGCCCGGGAGCGCCGACGTCAAGGCGACGAGCGCGGCGGCGTGCAGGGGCGCGCGGCGGAGAGTCGGCACGGGGACCACCTCGGGCGACCCGCACGGGGGGCGGGGGCCACGAGGAGACCCGATCCCCAGGACGGCCGCAAGCCTCGCGCGGGCCGGCGCGGCGGGCGAAGCCCGGCCGGAGCGCGCCCGGCGGTCACGGCCGGCGAGGTGCACGATCGGTCCCTTTCGCACGCGCCTCACGGCACGGCCTCCGGGCCCGTGGGGCCCGCGATGGTTCGATCCCACCGGCGCCCAGGTCGAGGGTTACGTCATGGCGCGGAGTTCGCTTTAGACAGGCGAACCCGGCCCTGCGTGGCCGCGCGACGAGGGAGCCCTTCCATGCACGTGCGTCGTTCGCTCACCCGGTGGGGCGCCCCGCTCGCCCTCCTCCTCGCCCTCGCGTCGGCGCCCGCGCGCGCCACGGAGGACGACGCGCCGATCGGCACGTTCCAGCTCAGCGGCAAGGAGGGCGCGCGCGCCCTCGCGGGGCGCGTGACGATCCGGCCCGCGGGCGCGTCCGACGGGGGCGCCCTCGCGCTCGAGGGCCCGCTCGGGAGCCGCGGCGCGGTCGCGCTCCAGGGCGCGCGCGACGGCGCCGGCTGGACCTTCACGCCGCCGCCCGCGGGCGACACCGGCGGGATCGCGGGCGCGCTCCTGCTCGGGGCCGAGGCCGCGGCGCCCGCCGCGCCCGCCTACACGCTGCGGCTCGCGCCCGGGAAGACGGCGGGGCGGTTCACGGGCGAGGTCGTCGACGCGGACGGCAGGACCCGCATGAAGCTCGACCTCGTGCGGCGCAAGCGGGCGCTCATCGCGCACGCCGTGGGCTACGGGGCGTCGCACGACAACACGTTCCTCGTCTACGGCCGGCAGATCCGGACCTACTACCGGGCGCTCGGGCACGAGGTCGACATGGTCCCGGCCGAGCGCTGGGACGCCGTGCTCGAGCCGCTGCGCGCGGCCCGCGAGGCCGGGGCGCCCTACACGCGCGTCGCGCTGATCGGCCACGGCGGCTGGGACGGGCCGATCTTCGGCGGGCAGATCAGCCCGTGGTGGGGGCAGGCCCGCTGGGGCGAGCTGGTCGCCGCGCTCCGCGCGGGCACGGCGCCCGAGGCGCGCGTCCTCGTCTCGGCCTGCCACGCCGCCGGCTCCGACCGCTACGAGCGCGCGCGCGGCGACGTGCGCGGGTTCCGCTCGTGGGTCGACGAGGTCGGGCGGGCCACGGGCCGCGTGGTCGCGGGGCCCGCGGGGATCACCTCGACGACGCTCGCGCTCCGGCAGGCGCGCGCGCTCGAGGGCGCCGGGACCGTCGCGCAGGAGACGCGGGTCGCCTCGGGCGAGGGCGTGCGCGTCACGCGCGGCAGCGTCGCGGCGGCCAAGCTGATCCCCTGGGACCAGGTCGACGCCGAGAAGGCCGCGGCCCTCGCGGCGCTCGCCGCGGCCGGGGCGCCGTAGCGGCCCTCGCGCGCGTCGGCCGCCGCGGCGGCCGGCGCGTGGGGGTCAGTGCGTCGTGCTGAACTCGGTCGAGTTGAGCAGCGCCCAGGTCAGGTCCTCGAGCACGGCGAGGCGCGCGTCCGAGCCGCCCGCGAGCAGGCGGCGCAGCGCGGACAGCTCGCCGCGCTCGGGGGGGCGCGAGAGCACGCGCAGGTAGACGGCGCGGACCTGGTCGTCGGGCGCGAGCCCCTCGAGCGCGCGCGCGAGCTCGGGGGCCGAGCCCCGCGTGGGGGCGCCGTTGAGCAGGAGGAGCGCCTGCGCGATCGAGTAGCTGCTCGAGGCGCCCTGGGCGTCGAACAGGCGGAAGAACCCCCGCGACAGGCCCGCGAGCTCGTCGGGGGGGCGCCCCTCGAGCCCCCGCGCGCGCACGATCGACCGCCAGAGCTGCTCCGGGAGGAGCGCCCGGACGCGGCCGCGCGCGAAGGCGCGCTCCTGCGCGAGGCGGCCCTGCTCGGGGCCGGTCGCGGCGAGCCCGTAGGCGCGGGCCGTCAGGATCACCTCGCACAGGCGGCGCAGGTCGAAGCCCGACGCCACGAAGTCGCGCTCGAGCCGCGCGAGGACGTCCTCGAGGCGCGCCGCGGTCCGCACGTCGTCGGGGTCGAAGAAGCCCGCGCCCAGGTAGAAGCTCCACACGCGGTTCACGGTCGCGCGCGCGAAGTGCGGGTCGTCGGGCGCCGTCGCGAGCGCCGCGGCC
>JANJTH010000637.1 GCA_024711205.1 Planctomycetota bacterium
CGGCCGCGCGCCCACCGCGCCCTGGCGCGCGTCGTATTAGGCGAGCCTCTTTTGCGCAGTCGACACGACGTCGTTGCGGTGGTAGGACTCGTCGAACAGGGCGGCGCGCTCGCGCACGATGTCGAGCCCGCTCGGGTCGTCGAGGTTGAGCAGCGTGAGCGCGATCGCGAAGCGGAGCGGCGGGTTGCCGCGCCCCAGGCGGGCCCGCAGGAAGGCCAGCGTCTCGTCGCGCCCGTGCCCGCGCCGCGCGAGGTGCCCGAGCCCGAACACGATCCGGCGCTGGACCTCGATCGCGACCTCGCCGTCGTAGAGCGCGCGGAGCTGCCCGGGGATCTCCGCGCCCCCCTGGTAGGCGACCCCCGTGACCGCGCCCGCGCGCGCGTCGTCGTTCGTGTCGAGCAGCCCCTGGTGCAGGAGGCCCGTCACGCGCGCGTCGGGCGGCTGGCGGCCGAGCAGCGGGAGGACCTCGCCCGGCGTCACGACCCCGCGCTCGAGGACCTCGAGGAGCAGCGCCCGCACGGCCGGGCTCGAGAACGGGACCAGGAAGTGGAGCGCGAACGGCAGGTCGTCGTCGCCGAGGCCGCGGAGCTCGGAGAGCACCGCGCCCTCGGCCGACGCGTCGCCCAGGCGCGCGAGCGACGCCCCGGCCTGGAGGCGCACCACGCGGTCGGGGTCGCGGAGCAGCCGGCGCAGGTCGTCGCGCGCGCCCGCCGCGCGCCGCTCGGCCAGGCAGAAGGCGGCCCAGCGGCGCGTGGGCGCGCGCTCGGCCGCGAGGAGCCCGCGCAGCGCGATGTCGACCTCGGGGTCGTCGAGCGCGAGCGCCGGACCGACCGGGCCGCCCGACGGCACCTTGTCCCAGAGGTCGTTCTCCTCGAGGCGCCGCAGGTCGCGGATCAGGAGCTCGAAGCCGTAGGGGTGCCCCGACCCGTAGAGCAGGGCCCGGATCGGGGTCGGGTCGCTCGCGAAGTGCCAGGCGTCGGCGTCGGGGTCGCCCGTGCCGCGCCCCTGCGCCTCCCAGCGCTCGAGGAGCGCGATCAGCGCCTCGACCTTCCCGGGCGCGTCGAGGCGGCGCAGCGGCTCGACGAGCGCCGCCTCGGTCGAGAGCACGCCGCGCTCGAGCGCGCGCAGGAGCGGCCCGACGGCGCGCCCGTCGCCGAGCGCGCCGAGCGCCCGCGCTGCGAGCCGGATGTCCTCGGGGATCGCGCCGTCGAGCGCCTCGACGAACAGGTCGAACAGCGCGCGCGGCGGGTCCTGCACGAGCTCGCGGAGGATCTCCGTGCGGTCGCCCATCCCCGCCTCGGCCCAGGTCGTCGCCACGGCCTCGACGCTGGCCCGGTCGCGCCGGCCGGCGAGCAGGCGCCGCCCCTCGGTCGCGACGTCCGGATCGGGCCCGCGCGTCAGCTCGAGGATGTGCTCGGCCGGGGCGTCCCAGTGGAGCACGGCCGCCTGCATGCGCCGGGCGAGTGGCTCGAGCGCGACGGCGCCGTTGCCGTCGCCCAGCTCGAGGTCGCCGGGCCAGTCGCGCGCGCCCGCCTCGAGCGCCGCCGCGAACGCGCGCAGGGCGTCGTCGCGCCGGCCGGCGCGGCGCGAGAGCTCGCCCGCGAGGTAGGCGTAGCGGAGGCGCAGGGGCGGCGGCGGGTCGTCCGCCTCGTAGGCCTCGAAGAACAGCGCGGCCGCCTCGTCGCGCAGGGCCGGCTCGAGGTCCCGCCGCCCGAGGTCGCGCGCGACGTAGTAGGCGAGCAGCGCCACCTCGGCGAGCGTCGCCGCGTCCATGCCCCGCGCCCGGAAGCAGCGGGCCGCGAGCGCGAGGCGCTCGAAGTCGCCGATCGCGCGCGGGGTCGGGCGCCCCGGCGCGCGCGGGTCCACCTCGAGCGCCGCCGCGAGCGCCTCGACCTCGTCCTGCTCGAGCTCGTCGGGGCCCGTGAAGTTCCACGAGTAGTCGCTGAACCGGCAGGCCGGGCAGGTCGCCACCGTGAAGCGACGCACCTCCTCGATGCTCCCCGTCTCGCGCAGGTCGGTGTCGACCCCCGCGATGTAGTAGCTGGCCCCCTGGGTCCGGGCCTGGAAGGCCGTCCCGCAGAGCGGGCACGCGAGCTGCACGAGCACGGGGGTGGCCATGGTCCTCTCGCCTCGCCAGGGGCGTCGCAGTCTAACGCCCCGCCCGGTCGCAGGCGACCGCCCGTCGCACCGCGTGGGTTACGTCGCGCCCCCGATCGCGGGTGGGGGACGCCGAGGAGCCCTGGCAGGCCGGATCCGAGCGGAATATCCTCGCCTGGAGGAAGGGGCTCCAGCCGAAATGAACCTCGTCTGGCTCGACTTCGTGCGCGACCACGCGCGCTGCGCGCGGGGCGACTTCCTGGCGCGGATCCGCGACCCGCACCTCCTCCTGCCCCCGCTCGGCGAGCCGGACGACGCCGCGAGCTTCCGCACGGTCAAGCTGCGCGGCGGCGCGATCGGCGGGGCCGCGCGCGGCGCCGTGGAGACGCTGGCCCCTGTCCGCAAGCGGGCCGACAGCAACGTGTTCGCGCTCATGGTCACCGTCGGCCGCGCCTCGAACAACGACGTCGTCGTGCCCGACGGGCGGGTCTCCAAGTTCCACTGCTACCTGCGGCGCGTCGCCTCGACCTGGACGATCTCCGACGCGAGCTCGATGAACGGCACCTGGGTCGACGGCCGGCCGCTCCCCGCGCAGGGCAGCCTGCCGCTCGGCCCGAGCGCCCGCGTGCGGCTCGGCGACGGCCTCGAGCTCGAATTCCTCGAGCCCGAGGCCCTGTACGAGCGCGTGCTCGCGGCGAGCGCCCTCGTCGGCTGACCCGACCGCGCGCGCCCCGCCGGGGCGGGGGTCAGCCCGTCCGGAGGCGCTCGTAGAGGTCGGCCGGCTCGAGGAACTCGAGCTCGACCGACCCGCCGAGCGTGAGCCGCGCGCCGGAGCGGAGCGGGATCGAGCGCTCCCGCGGGACGGCCACGCGGTCGACCTGGGTCCCGTTCGTCGAGCTCGCGTCGCTCACGACCCAGCTCGTGCCCAGGCGTCGCAGGTAGCAGTGGAACTTCGACACCCGCCGATCGGCCAGCACGAGGTCGTTGTTCGGCGCGCGGCCGACCGTGACCATCATGCCGAACGCGTTGGCCCCCGGGCGCTTCACGACCGGCAGCGCCCCGAAGGGGCCCGCCTGCGCCGCGAGGGCCGCCGCGCTCGCCGCGATCGTCATGAAGGCCGCCGTGGGCCGGTCCTCGCCCTCCTCGGCGTTGAGCTCCGTCCAGAGGACGAGATGCGGGTCCTTCACCGCGGCGAGGAACGCCGCCCGGTCGGCGCCGCGCCAGCGCGTCTGGAGCTCGCGGTAGGGGGTCATGCTGGGCGCGCAGGATACCAGCCGCCGGCGCGCTGGAGCCGCACGGCGCGAGCGAGTAGCCTCGCGCCATGGAACGCGCGCCCGACCCCGATCCGCTCGCCGTGGCGCCCTCGTCGCCCTTCGCCCGCGGGTTCGTCGGCGTGGGCCTCGGGATCGACGTCCACAACGACCAGCCGGACTGGCGCGCGCTCCTGCGCCAGGGCCTGCCGTTCGACTTCTTCGAGGTCTACACGCGCGGGCAGGTCGAGGGGGCCCGCGCCGTGCGGGCCGCCACGGGCGACCTCCCGCTCCTCTACCACGACGACGACCTCGACCCGATCCTGCCCGGCCCGCCGCGCCCCGAGGCGCTCGCGGCCGCGCGCGAGAACCTCGCGGCCACGGGCGCGCCCTGGTGCGTGTCCGAGCTCGCGACGCGCCGGCTCGGCGGGCGCTACCTCGACTTCTTCCAGCCGATCCTGCTCACCGACGAGGCCGCGCGCACGGCCGCCGAGAACCTCCGCGCGCTCGACGCCGCGCTCCCGGGGCGGATCGTGGCCGAGAACCCGCCCTACCAGCTCCCGGTCGGGCCGCTCCACGTGCTCGACCTGTTCGCGCGCGTGCTCGACCTCGCGCCGATCCCCTGCGTCCTCGACCTCGGGCACCTCTACAGCTTCCAGCTCTGCCGCGGCCTGGGCCCCCTGGCCGCGCTCGACGGGTTCCCGCTCGAGCGGGTCGTCGAACTCCACGTGGCCGGCGCGCAGGTCACCGAGCGGCGCGGCGTCGCGCTCTACCTCGACGCGCACGGCGCGGCGGAGATCGAGCCCGCCGTGCTCGACATGCTGGCCGAGGTCGCGCCCCGCTGCCCCAACCTGCGGGCCGTCACGATCGAGGTCGAGGAGGCGACGCTCGACATGGCGGCGCGGCAGCTCGAGCAGACGCGGGCCGCCGTCGCGGGCCTCCTCGCGGCGCGGCCCGCCCCGACGCGGGCCGCCGCGGGCCGCGCCC
>JANJTH010000658.1 GCA_024711205.1 Planctomycetota bacterium
GCGCGGGCGGCGGACGTCGGCGACGCGGGCGCCGCGGACGCGCGCGACGCCGCGGCGCATGGTCTCGACCTCGGGCAGCTCCGGCACGCGCGGTCCCCACGCCTCCGCTGGAGGCGGGGCGGATCCTACCCGCGCGCGCGCGCGCGCGGCCCTCGACGGCGGGCCTGCCCGCCCCGGGCCCCCGCGGCGCCGGCCCGGGGGCCCTGCTAGGATCCCGGCGCGCTGGCGACCCGCGGCGAGGGCGCGGCGGTCGGGCAGGAGGGCCAGGGTGAGGTTCCGCGAGATCGTCGACAGCATCGCGAAGGCGTGCGGCTGGAAGGTGTCGAAGGAGCGCGAGGGCGCGCTCTCCGTCGAGGTCCCGACCGGCGGCGGGCGCACGCAGGTCGTCGTGATCACCGAGGACGTGGACATAGCCGAGCAGAAGATCGTCCGCTACTGGAGCGTGATCGGCCCGGCCGAGGACATCGAGTTCAAGCGCTGCCTCGAGGAGAACGCGCGCCTCTGCTACGGGGCGTTCGCGCTCAAGGACGGGCAGCTCGTGCTCATGGACACGCAGCTCGTGCAGGACGCCGACCCCATGGAGGTCGGCGCGTCGATCGGGAACCTGGCCGCCTACGCCGACCGCTACGAGCGCGAGCTGTTCGGCGTGGACGAGTACTGACGCGGCCCGTGCTGCTCGACGTGCGGCTCGAGGCCGAGCTCGACGTGCTCGGCGAGCGCAACAACGAGTTCGGGCGCGTCTACTGGGAGTGCCGGCTGGCGTCGGACGACGGGCAGCTCCTGCACCTCTACGAGGGGCAGCTCAAGGAGCTGCCGGAGGGGACGCTCGCGCCGGGTCGCCGCTACCGGGTGTGGCTGCGGCCGTTCGTGAACAACCGCTGGCTCGAGCTCAAGGTCGACCGCGTCGAGCCGATCGGCCCCGGGCGGCCGCCCCGTGGCGGGGCGGGCGGGTAGCGCCGTGGGGCCCACCCCGCTCGTCGGCCTCGTCATGGGGAGCACGTCCGACTGGGAGACCATGCGGCACGCGGACGCGGTCCTCGAGCGGCTCGGCGTGCCGCGCGAGGTCCGCGTCGTGTCCGCGCACCGGACGCCGGACCTCATGGCGACCTGGGCCAAGGAGGCCGAGGGCCGCGGGCTCGAGGTCGTGATCGCGGGCGCGGGCGGGGCGGCGCACCTGCCCGGCATGATCGCGGCGCACACGGTCCTGCCCGTGCTCGGCGTCCCGGTCGAGAGCCGGGTCCTGCGCGGCGTCGACTCGCTGCTCTCGATCGTGCAGATGCCGCGCGGCGTGCCCGTGGGGACGCTCGCGATCGGCGAGGCCGGCGCCGCCAACGCGGCGCTCCTCGCGGCCGCGATCCTGGGCGCCTCGCGGCCGGCGCTGCGCGCGGCCCTGCACGCCCTGCGGCGCGAGGAGGCGGCGCGGGTCGAGGCCGCCGTCCTGCCGCCCCGGTGACCGGTCAGGGCGGAGGGGCGCCGGCCGCGGCGGAGGGGGACGGGCCGATCCTGCCCGGCGCGACGGTCGGGGTGCTCGGGTCGGGCCAGCTCGGGCGCATGTTCGCGATCGCCGCCCGGCGGCTCGGCTACCGCGTGCACACGCTCTCCCCCGACTACGACACGCCGACCGGGCAGGTCGCCGACCGCGAGCACGTCGCGCAGTACGAGGACCTCGACGCGGTGCGGGCCTTCGCCCGCGAGGTCGACGTCGTGACGTTCGAGTTCGAGAACGTGCCCGCCGCGACCGCCGCGGCCGCGGCGGAGCTCGTCCCGGTGCGCCCGGCCGGGCGCGTCCTGCACGTGACGCAGCACCGCGCCCGCGAGAAGGCGTTCCTCGCCGGCGCCGGCCTGCCGGTCGCGCCGCACCGCCCCCTCCGGGACCCCGCCGAGCTGGCGCGCGCGCTCGCGGAGCTCGGGCGCCCCGCCGTGCTCAAGACCGCGGGCTGGGGCTACGACGGGAAGGGCCAGCGCCGGCTCGACGCCGGCAGCGACCCCGCGGCGGCCTGGGCCGCGCTCGGGCTCGGGGCGCCCGGGGCCGACGGCGGCGGGGCGAACCACGGCGGCGCCGCCGGCGAGGCGGTCGCCGTGCTCGAGGCCTGGGTCCCGTTCGCGCGCGAGCTGTCGGTCGTGTGCGCGCGGGGGCGCGACGGGTCGTTCGCCCACTGGGGCGCGCTCGACAACGCGCACGTGCGGCACGTGCTCGACGTGACGACCGCGCCGGCCGAGGTCCCGCCCGCGGTCGCGGCCGAGGCGGTCGCGATCGCCCGGCGCGTGGTCGAGGCGCTCGACGTCGTGGGGGTCCTGTGCGTCGAGCTGTTCCTGCTCGAGGACGGCCGCCTGCTCGTCAACGAGCTCGCGCCGCGGCCCCACAACTCGGGCCACCTGACCGTCGACGCCTGCGTGACCAGCCAGTTCGAGCAGCAGCTGCGCGCGATCTGCGGCCTGCCCCTCGGCTCGACCGAGCTCCTGCGCCCCGCCGCCATGGCCAACCTCCTGGGCGACCTGTGGGAGCCGCGCGAGCCCCGCTGGGCCCGCGCCCTGGCGCTGCCCGACGTGAAGCTGCACCTCTACGGCAAGCTCGT
>JANJTH010000622.1 GCA_024711205.1 Planctomycetota bacterium
GCGCGCACGGGCGCGGGCGCCGTGCTCGTGCGCGCGGACGTCCCCGCGGGCGAGACGTGGGTCGGCGTCCCGGCGCGCCCGCTCCGCCGGGCCGGGCCGGGCGAAGGGGGGGCGGCGTGAGCGCGTTCTCGACGGCCGGCGCGCCGCTCCTGCTCCTGGCCGGGAGCTCGAACCGCCCGCTCGCCGAGCAGATCGCCGGCTACCTGGGCGTGCAGCTCGGCGACGCCGAGATCGGGCGGTTCCCCGACGGCGAGGTCCGGATCAAGCTCAAGAGCGACGTCCGCGGCGCGGACGTGTTCCTGATCCAGTCGACCTGCTCCCCGGTCAACGACCACCTCATGGAGCTGCTGATCATGGCCGACGCCTGCCGGCGCGCCTCGGCGCTCCGGGTCACGGCGGTCGTCCCCTACTTCGGCTACAGCCGCCAGGACCGCAAGGACGAGGGGCGCGTCCCGATCTCGGCCAAGCTCGTCGCGAACCTGATCGAGGCCGCGGGCGTCCACCGCGTGGTCACGATCGACCTCCACGCGGCCCAGATCCAGGGCTTCTTCGACATCCCGGTCGACCACCTCTTCGCGTCGCGCGTGTTCATCAAGTACCTCCGCCAGCTCGCGCTCGAGGACCTCGTGATCGCCAGCCCCGACGTGGGCGGCATGAAGATGGCCTGGGGCTACACGAAGCGGCTCGACGACGCGAAGCTCGCGGTGATCGAGAAGCGGCGCCTCAGCGGCGAGCACGTCGAGGTCGGCTTCGTGATCGGCGAGGTCAAGGACAAGAACGTCGTCCTCGTGGACGACATCATCTCGACGGGCGGCAGCGTGGCGAAGGCCGCGGAGCTCCTGCGCGAGAAGGGCGCCAAGCGCGTCTACGTGATGGCGACGCATCCGGTCCTGTGCGGGCGCGCGGTCGAGAAGCTGCGCGGCGCCCCGGTCCAGGAGATCCTCGTCACGGACACGATCCCCACGACGGCCGCGATCGAGCGGCTCCGCGTCCTGTCGGTCGCGGAGATGCTCGGCGAGGCGGTCCACCGCATCCACTCGAACAAGTCCGTCAGCACGCTGTTCCAGGCCTGACGACACGGTCCCGCACGGGACGGAAGGTGTGAGCCCATGAAGACGAAGACCCTCACGACGCGGCCGCGGGCCGAGCGCGGCAGCCGGGCCTGCCTCAAGCTGCGGCGCGGCGGCGAGATCCCCGTGAACCTCTACAAGGCCACGCAGGGCGACGGGCCGACCCAGCTCGTGAACCACGCGCTCGCGGCCTCGGCCTACGACGTCATGCAGCTCCTCGCCCACCACGACGCGCTCCTCGAGGTCGCGTTCGGCGGGGGCAAGGAGCTCGCGGTCGTGCGCGAGGTCCAGCGCGACGCGTTCGGCGACGACGTGCTCCACGTCGACCTCCAGGTGATCGACGCCACGAAGCCGATCGCGTTCGAGGTCGAGCTGGCGTTCAAGGGCGAGGCCAAGGGCGTCCGCTCGGGCGGCCGGCTCATGGTCCAGAAGCGCCGCCTGGCGATCCGGGCCCTCCCGTCGGCGATCCCCGAGTCGATCGAGGTCCGCCTCGACGACCTGGACATCGACCAGTACCTCCACGTGGGCGAGCTGACCCTTCCCGCGGGCGTCGAGCTCGACGACGAGGACCCGAAGGGGCTCGTCGTCCACGTCGCCCCGGCGGCGACCGAGGCCGAGCTGGCCGCCGGCGCGGCCGCGTCCGAGGGCGCCGAGCCCGAGGTGATCGGCAAGCCGAAGGAGGACGAGGCCGCGGCCGCGGCCGCCCCGGCGCCGCCCGCCAAGAAGTAACGGCGCGAGCCGGGCCCGGCCGCGGGCCGGGCCCGGCGCGCGCGCTCGAGACGACACGACCGAAGACACGGCCCAGGCCGAGAACCAACGACCAGGAGTATCCCCATGACCGAGACCGCCGCCGCGGCCGCCCCGACCCGGGCGCCCAAGGCCGAGGAGCACCGCGAGCCGGTGCTGCCCCAGCTCTCCCCCGAGCTGATGAAGACGACCCGCCTCTACGAGCTCGTGATGCTGTTCGACCCGGCCGAGGCCTCGCGGTCCTGGGACCGCCTGAGCGGCTGGGTCACGGACCTCATCAAGGGCCGCTACGGCCAGCACGTCCTGCGGATCGACCGCTGGGCCGACGCGCGCAAGCTCGCCTACGAGATCAAGGGGCTCAAGCGGGCCACCTACATGCTCGTGTGGTTCCGCTCGGCGCCCGACAAGCTCGCCGAGCTCGAGCGGGACCTCCGGCTCGACGAGCAGGTCGCGCGCTTCATGATCGTCGTCCACGACGAGGAGCCGCCGACGGTCGGCATGATGGCCGACGACTTCGACCAGGCGGCCCCGCGGCGTGAGGACGACGAGATGCGCGACGACTAGCGCGCGAGGGGCGGCCCCCGGGCCGCCCCGCCGAGACCCGAGAGGCAGCTTCGCCCAGAACGAACGACACATGGCCCGCGCGGGGTGCACCGCGGGGCAGCAGGAGAAGAGACATGGGATTCCGTGACCGCGGCGATCGTGACCGCGACGGCGACGAGGAGTTCGGCGGCTTCGGCGGCCTCCGCGGCGCCCCCAAGACCGGCAAGAAGTGCCGGTCGTGCGACTTCGTCGACTACAAGGACCTGGCCACGCTCCGCCGCTACCTGAGCGCGCAGGGCAAGATCCAGTCCCGCAAGCGCACGAACGCCTGCGCCAAGTGCCAGCGCCTCGTGCAGCGGGCCGTGAAGCGCGCGCGCTTCATCGGCCTGCTGGGCTTCGCGGGCTGAGGGGAGGGACGACGTGAAGCTGCTCCTCAAGGAGAAGGTCGAGGGCCTCGGCGGCCAGGGCGAGATCGTGGACGTCTCGGACGGCTACGGTCGGAACTACCTGCTGCCGCAGCGGCTGGCCGTCCCGAACACCCCGGAGAACCGCCGGAAGCTCGAGACGGACCGGATGCTCTACCTCCAGCGCGAGGCCAAGCGCGCGGAGCGGGCCAAGGAGGCCAGCAAGGCGCTCAAGAACGCGCTCCTGCAGTGCCGCATGAAGGCGCAGAAGGACGGGTCGCTCTACGGCGCGGTGACGACGCAGGTCGTGGCCGAGGTCGTCGAGCGCTCGCGCGGGTTCGCGATCGAGGAGCGCTGGGTCCAGCTCGAGCAGCCGATCCGCAAGATCGGCGACTACGACATCGTGCTCAAGCTGCCCGGCGACCTCGAGGTGAAGTTCAAGCTCACCGTCCTGCCCGAGGACGACTGATCCGCTGGTTTCTTCGGGGGCGGGCTCCGCCCGCCCCCGAAGAAACCGCGGATCAGGGTGGGAATCGGCCCGGGGGTGGGGCCCACGAGGGCCTGCTGCCCAGCGGCGGGTCCAGGGCCCATGAAGCCGCCGCCGCTGGGCTCAGCGGGCGGCGTCGGGGCCCTCGAGGAGGGTGACCTCCTCGAGGCGCTCGGCGCAGCGCAGGTCGAAGGCCGTCTGGAAGAAGGCGAGCTGGTTGCCGCGCGGGTCGACGGCGACGGCGGAGGCCGTGTGGCGCAGCGCCGCCGGCGGGCCGCGGAACCACGCGGAGCGGGCGTAGGGCTCGACCTCGAGCGTGGTCTCGACGCCGTACTCCTGGCGGAGGCGGTGCTGGAGGACCTCGAGCTGGAGCCGCCCGACGGCCGCCACGCGGCGCTCGCGGGAGGGCAGGAGCTCGAGGCCCAGGACCGTGCCCTCGAGGACGAGGTGCTCGAGCCCGCGGTCGAAGGCCTTGCGGCCACCCGCGTCGCGCGGGCGGATCGCGCCCAGGAGCTTGGGCGGGAGCTGGGGCAGGGGCGGGAAGTCGAACCCGCCCGCCGTGGACACGGTGTCGCCGATCGCGAACGTGCCGGGGTTCACGATCGCGAGCACGTCGCCGGGGAAGGCCTCCTCGACCTCGGTCCGCTCGCGGGCCAGGGTCGCGTAGGGGCGCGTGAGCCGGATCGTCTTGCCGAGCCGGTGGTGGCGGACGGGCATGCCGACCTCGAACCGCCCCGAGCACACGCGCAGGAACGCCACGGCGTCGCGGTGGCGCGGGTTCATGTTCGCCTGGAGCTTGAACACGAACGCGCTGAAGGCGGGGTCGAGCGGGTCGACCTCGACCGTCCCCCGCGCTTCGGCGCCCGGCGCCGCGGGGCCGAGCGCGAGGCGCGGCGGGGGCGGCGGCGCGAGGCCCACGAAGGCGTCGAAGAACTCGCCGACCCCGAAGCCCCCGAGGGCGGCCCCGAAGTAGACCGGTGTGAGCGCGCCGCGGGCGAAGGCCGCCGGGTCGAAGCCGTCGCCCGCGCCCGCGAGGAGCTCGAGCTCGCCCGCGAGCTGCTCCACCGCCGCGGGGCCGAGGAGCGCCCCGGCCTCGGCCCCGCGGCGGGGCACCCGGCGGAAGGTCCGCAGGCCCACGCCGGCGGCTGCGGCCGCCTGGTCCGTCCGCTCGAACACGACGAGCTCGTCGGTCGCGAGGTCGACGACCCCGCGCAGGCCGCGGCCCGAGCCGACCGGCCAGGACATGGGCGCGGCCGCGATCCCGAGCGCCTCCTCGACGTGGGCGACGACCTCGAGCGGCTCGAGCGCGGGGAGGTCGAGCTTGTTCACGAAGGTGAGGAGCGGGATCCCCCGGCGCCGGCACACGGCGAACAGCTCGCGCGTCTGCGCCTCGACCCCCTTCGCGGCGTCGATCACCATGACAGCGCTGTCGACGGCCATGAGCGCGCGGAAGGTGTCCTCGGCGAAGTCGTCGTGGCCCGGCGTGTCGAGGATCGTGAGCAGCGCGTCGCCGTAGGGGACCTGCATGGCGGAGCTCGTGACCGAGATCCCGCGCTCCCGCTCGACCGCGAGCCAGTCCGACGTCGTGGCCCGCGACGCCTTGCTCGCCCGCACCATGCCGGCCGTCTCGATCGCCCCCGCGCGCAGCAGCAACTGCTCGGTCAGCGTCGTCTTGCCCGCGTCCGGGTGGCTGATGATCGCGAACGTCCGCCGTCGCGCGACCTCCCGCCGCAGCCGCGCCTGCGCGTCCGCCTCGCCCTCCGCTCCCACCAGCCCTCGACTCCTCGACGCCCGCGCCTCGGGCTGAAGCCCCACGCGATCCGGCGCCCCCGCGAACCCGGGCGAGGCAAGGCCCCGACCCGTCGGCATTGCGGCGCGAGGGGGCGGGCGGCGCCCGCCCCCTCGCGC
>JANJTH010000699.1 GCA_024711205.1 Planctomycetota bacterium
CCCCCCCCGACCGCGGCCGCCGCCCCGCGGGGCGGCGCCCGCCCCGGGGGCGGGCCCGGCGCCGCGGCCCGCGCGCGGCGGGGGTGCGGTCAGCAGCAGCCCGCCGCGGGCGCCCGCGGGGCGCAGCAGGGGGTCGCGGCCGGCCGGGTCGCCGAGACGCGGACGCTCACGAAGGCGTCGGCCTCGGCGCGCAGGGCCGGGGTGAGCCCCGCGACGAGCGGGTCGGGGCCCTGCGCGAGGTCCGCGAAGCCGAACCCGGGCTCGACCTCGAGGGCGACCGCCTCGAACCCGGCCTCCTCGAGGAGCGCGCGGTACTCGTCGAGCGTGAGCGCGCCCGCGAGGCACGCGGTCCAGGCGGCCACGTCCTGGCGCGCCTCGGCCGAGAGCGGGCGCGTCGTCGCCACGTCGGAGACGCGGAGCCGCCCGCCCGGCTTGAGCACGCGGAGGGCCTCCCCGAGCGCGCGCCGCTTGTCGGTCGAGAGGTTGATCACGCAGTTCGAGATCACGACGTCGGCCGTCGCGTCGGCGAGCGGCAGGTCCTCGATCACCCCCTCGCGGAACTCGACCTGCGTGAGGCCGAGGCGCGCGGCGTTCTCGCGCGCCCGGGCCAGCATCTCGGGCGTCATGTCGACGCCGATCACGCGGCCCAGCGGGCCCACGCGCCGCGCGCAGAGGATCGCGTCGAACCCGGCCCCCGAGCCCAGGTCGACGACGACCTCCCCGGGCCGGAGCTCCGCCACGGCGGTCGGGTTGCCGCAGCCGAGGCCGAGGTTGGCGCCCTCGCCCGCGGCCACCTCGTCCTCGCCGTAGCCGAGCCGCCGCGCCGCGTCCTCCGGGCTGCACGCGCCCGGCCCGCAGCACCCGCCCCCGCCCTTCGCCACCTGCGCGTACGCCGCCTGCACCTGGTCCCTCGTCGTCATGGCTCCGCTCCTCGTCTCCCCCACCTTCGCCGACCGCGCGCCTCGAGGCACGCGCCGGCCGCCGGTCGGAGGCCTCTTCCGATCCTCGTCGCGCGCCGTCCTCCGGCGCCGCCACCCCACGAGACGGCCACACCGCCCGAAGGACGCACCGCGCCTCTTCCCGTTCCCGTTCCCGTTCCCGTTCCCGTTCCCGTTCCCGTTCCCGTTCCCGTTCCCGTTCCCGTTCCCGTTCCCGTTCCCGCCGTCCGCGCCACCCCCTCCCCCAGCCCCCGCCCCTCCTGGGCTTGCGGCCCACCCCGGCCGGCGTGCGTCCACGGGCCTCCCCGCGCGTCCGGAAGGAGAGGTGCACCGTGCTCGAGACCCTGACGCCGCTGGCGCCGGATCGGCGAGGATCGATCGCCGAGCTGGAGCGGCCCCCCTTGGACCCCGACCTGCGTCCCCTGGCCGAGGACCCGACCGCGGCGCTGCTCGCGGCGCGCGGGCGCCTGCGCGCGTTCGTCGAGCGCCGGTCGCCCGCGGGCGTCGAGCCGGAGGACGTCGTGCAGGAGGTCCTCGCGCGCCTGCTCGGGCGGGCGGGCGAGATCCCCCCGGGGAAGGCCCAGGCCTGGGCGCTCACGTCGGCCCGCAACGCGCTGATCGACCTGCACCGGCGGCGCCGCGCGGCCCCGCTCGACGTGGCCGCGGTCCCGGCCCCGGCGGCGCCCGAGGACGACCTCGACCTGGCCGCGTGCCTGCGCCCGCTCCTCGACCTGCTCTCGCCCGAGGACCGCGCGCTGCTCGAGCAGGTGGACGCCCGAGGCCGCGCGCAGGCCGACCTCGCGCGCGAGCTCGGCCTCGCGCCCTCGACCGTGAAGTCCCGCGTCCAGCGCGCGCGGCGCCGCCTGCGCGCGATCATCGAGGCCTGCTGCGAGCTCGAGCTCGACGCCCGCGGCGTCCCGA
Organism: Planctomycetota bacterium; assembly: GCA_024711205.1. Lineage (GTDB taxonomy): Bacteria > Planctomycetota > J058 > J058 > J058 > JANJTH01. The sequence continues at coordinate 1,860 of JANJTH010000699.1, forward strand.
TCGACGCCCGCCGCCGGGCCCGCGGGCCGTGCGGCGACCCCGCGAGGCCGCCCGGCTCGTGCGCCTGACGGCGGCGGGCCGCGCGGCGTAGGATCGCCGGCCCACGCCCGGACGACGGAGGGCGCGCATGACCCGCCTGGCCCACGCACCGCCGCGCGCGCGCGGCCTGCGCGCCTTCGCCCTGCTCCTCGCGGCCTGCGCCCCACTCGCCGGCTGCGTCGAGACGGAGGGGACCTTCGCGCTCGAGCCCGACGGCCGGCGCGGGACCCTGCGCGTCGTGCAGCTCCTGAGCGCCGAGGTGAGCCAGGGGCTCCTCGCGGGGCCGGGCCAGGCCGCGCCGGAGCGGCTGCGCGGCCTCGCGGCGCGCGTGCTCGCGGAGCATGAGGGCGTCGCCGCCTGGAGCGACGTCGCCGCCGCGATCACGAGCCCCGGCCGCGCCCTCCCCGACGCGGACGCGCTCACCGAGGGCGGCGCCGCGACGCTCGGGCTCGCCCCCGCGCGCCGCGCGCGACGCCTGCTCCTCGCCGTGGCCCCCCTCCTGGGGGCCCGGGAGGGCGAGGACGGGTACGCGCTCGAGCGAGGCCACGGCCCGGCCTCCCGCGCGCGCGGCGCGCCGGGCGCCCCGGGGCGTCGCCCGGTCGCCACCCGCGCCCGGCGCGCGGTCGGCGCGCGGCAGGGCCGTGGGC
>JANJTH010000725.1 GCA_024711205.1 Planctomycetota bacterium
GCTCGGGCAGGCGCGCTCGGCCTGGCTCTGCCGGCGCGAGGGCGACGGGCTGCGCTGGCTCGGGGGGCGCGCCCGCGAGGGCGCGCTCGACGAGCTCCCGCCGCGCCTCCTCGCGCGCGTCGCGCAGGCCGTGCGCGAGGCGCAGGACGGCGTGGTCGAGCGCCCGCCGCCCGGCCAGACCGGGGGCGCCCCGCCGACCGGCGGCGTCGGCGTCAAGGCCGAGGCCGGCGCGCCGCCCGTGCACGCGCTCCCGCTCCTCGACCCCGAGACGGGCGACTGGGCCGGCGTGCTCGGGCTGGTCCCCGACCCGGCCGCGCCGGTCGAGCGGCCCGCGCACCTCGACCAGGCGCTCTGCGCGCTCGCCGCGCTCGTGGCCCCGGGCCTCCTCGGGCCCGGCGCGTCCGGCGGGGGGCGGCCGGCGCCGCGCGCCCCCCAGCCGACGGGGGCGGCGGCGGACGGCGAGCCCGGCCTCTACGACGAGCTCGTGACGCGCTCGCCCCGCATGGAGGCGATCTTCAAGAAGCTCGACCGGATCGCGGCGACCGACGTCCCCGTGCTCGTGAGCGGCGAGACCGGGACCGGCAAGGAGCTGATCGCGCGCGCGCTGCACCGCGGGCACCCCGCGCGCCGCAAGAAGCGCTTCTACGCGCAGAACTGCGGCGCGATCAGCGAGTCGCTCCTCGAGAGCGAGCTGTTCGGCCACGAGCGCGGCGCGTTCACGGGCGCCGACCGGCGCAAGAAGGGGCTGTTCGAGGTCGCGTCGGGGAGCACGCTGTTCCTCGACGAGATCGGCGAGATGAACCTCGACATGCAGACGAAGCTCCTGCGCGTCCTGCAGGAGCGCGAGGTCGTCCCGCTCGGCTCGTCCGACCCCGTGCCCGTCGACGTGCGGATCGTCGCGGCGACGCTCCGCGACCTCGACGCCGACGTCGCGGCCGGGCGGTTCCGGCAGGACCTGCTCTACCGGCTCAAGGTCGTCAAGCTCGACCTCCCGCCGCTGCGCGACCGGCCCGAGGACGTGCCGCTCCTGATCGACCACTTCCTCCAGCGCCACGCGCGCCAGCGCGGCGAGCGGCCCAAGGTCCTCGACCGGCGCGACGAGCGCGTGCTCGAGGCCTTCGTGCGCCACCCGTGGCCCGGCAACGTCCGCCAGCTCGAGAACGTGATCACGCGCCTCGCCTACCTCGCGGGCGACGTGATCACCTGGGAGGCGCTCGTCGAGGACCGCCAGCTCCTCGCCGAGCCCGAGGGGCCTCGAGGCGCACACGCGTTCCGCCCGCTCGACGAGCTCGTCGAGGAGCTCGAGCGGCGCGAGATCGAGGCGGCGCTCGCGCAGGCCAAGGGCAACCGCACGCAGGCGGCCGCGCTCCTCCACGTCAACCGGCGCTCGCTCCTGCGCAGGTTGCAGAAATATGGCTACGCCGAGGGCGACGCGGGGGACGCCGAGCCGTAGCCGAGGCGCCCCCGGCCGCCTGGCGCCCCGGCCCCGGGGCCCCGGGGCGCCGGCTCGACTTCCCTGACCCCGTGGGCTACGCTCCCGGTATCAGCTTGTGCGCGCGGGCGGGGCGGCCCCGCGCGCCGGAGGAGCGCGCGCGTGTCCGGACACCCGGAAGCGAGCCTGAGCGACGTCGCCCGCTACGTCGACGACTTCGCCGACGCGCTCGTCGTCGTGGCGGCCACGGGCGCCGTCGTCGCCTGGAGCCGGGGGGCCGAGCGCCTGTTCGGCCTCTCCGGCGCCGCCGCCGTGGGGCGGTCGTTCGACGAGGTCCTCCCGGCCGTCGAGCGCGAGGAGGAGCCGGACGCGTGGCGGGCGGCGGCCGCCGCGGGCGAGGTCGTCGAGTTCGAGACGACGCGCCAGCGCGCGGACGGGGCGGCGATCGTGCTCGACGCGACGGCCCGGGCCGTGGCCGCCGGCCCGGGCGCTCCCCCCGCGATCGCGCTCTGCCTCAAGGACGTCACGCGGCGGAAGTACCTGCGCGAGGCGGCCGTGCTCGAGGCCCGCTACCGCGGGCTCCTCGAGGCCGCGCCCGACGCCATGGTGATCGTGAGCCGCGCCGGGCGGATCGTGCTCGCGAACAGCCAGACGCTCCGCCTGTTCGGCTACGCGCGCGACGAGCTGCTCGGGCAGCCGGTCGAGGTCCTCGTGCCCGAGCGGCTCCGCGCCCGGCACCCCGCCCAGCGCGCGGCCTACTTCGAGGAGCCCCGCCCGCGCGCCATGGGCGCCGGCGTCGACCTCGCCGCGCGGCGCAAGGACGGGAGCGAGTTCCCGGCGGAGATCAGCCTGAGCCCGATCCAGGCGGACGAGGGCGGGCTCCTCGTGGCGGCCGCGATCCGCGACGTCACGGGCCGCAAGAAGGTGGAGGCGCGCTTCCGCGGGCTCCTCGAGGCGGCCCCCGACGCCATGGTGATCGTGGGGCAGGACGGGCGGATCGTGCTCGTGAACGGCCAGACGGAGGCCCTGTTCGGCTGGCGCCGCGAGGAGCTCGTCGGGCAGCCGGTCGAGGTCCTCGTGCCCGAGGCGGCGCGTGCGCGGCACCCCGAGTGGCGCCGCGGCTACTTCGCCGCCCCGCGGCCGCGCGCGATGGGCGCCGACATCGAGCTGGCCGGGCGGCGCAAGGACGGGAGCGAGTTCCCGGCGGAGATCAGCCTGAGCCCCATGGAGGCGGAGGAGGGGATCCTCGTCTCGGCCGCCGTGCGCGACGTGACCGAGCGCAAGCTCATGGAGCGGCGCCGCGCGCTCGAGCTCGAGGAGCAGCACCGGCGGATCGCCGAGGCGAGCCGGCTCAAGAGCGAGTTCCTCGCGAACATGTCGCACGAGCTGCGGACCCCGCTGAACGCGATCATCGGGTTCGCGAAGCTCATGCACGGCGGGACCGTGGGGCCGGTCGCGGACGACCACCGCGAGTATCTGGGCGACATCATCACGAGCGCGGAGCACCTGCTCCGGCTGATCAACGACGTGCTCGACCTCTCGCGGGTCGAGGCCGGAAAGCTCGAGCTGCGGCCGGAGCCGCTCGAGCTCGACCGGGTCGTGGGCGAGGTGTGCGAGGTCCTGCGGACGATCGCGGCGAGCAAGCGCATCCGGGTCGCGCGCGCGCTCGACCCGGCGGTGCGCGAGGTCGTGGCCGACCCGGGCCGGCTCAAGCAGGTGCTCTACAACTACCTCTCGAACGCGCTCAAGTTCACGCCCGAGGGCGGGCGGGTCGTCGTGCGGAGCCGCCCCGACGGCCCCGACCGGTTCCGGCTCGAGGTCGAGGACACGGGGCCCGGGATCTCGCCCGCCGACCAGGCCCGCCTGTTCGTCGAGTTCCAGCAGCTCGACGCCAGCGCGGCGAAGCGCCACCAGGGCACCGGCCTGGGGCTCGCGCTCACGCGGCGCCTCGCCGCCGCGCAGGGCGGCGCGGTCGGCCTCTCGAGCGCGCTCGGCCGCGGCAGCACCTTCTGGGTCGTCCTCCCCCGCGACGCGCGGGCGGCGCTCCCGGCGCCCGCCTCGCGCCCGCTCGCCCGCGGCCGCGCGGGCCCCGCGTGGGCCCCGCGCGTGCTCGTCGTCGAGGACGACGCGCGCGAGCAGGCCGCGCT
>JANJTH010000745.1 GCA_024711205.1 Planctomycetota bacterium
CGCCCCCCGGGCCGGGTGCCCCCCCAAAAAACCCCGGCCGCCCCCCCGGCGGGGGCGCCCCCCCCCTCCCGGGGCGCCCCCCCCCCCCCCGGCCGCCCCGCGGGCCCCCCGGGGGGGGGGGGGCGCCGCCCCCCCCCCCCCCCCCCCCCCCCCCCCCACTTCCGGGTTCGAGGTCTTCACGCACGGCGGGCGGCGCGGCACGGGGCGCTGCGCGGTCGCCTGGGCCCGCGAGGCGATCGAGCGCGGGGCCGGCGAGGTGCTCCTCACGAGCATGGACCGCGACGGCACGCGCGACGGCTACGACCTCCCGCTCACGCGGGCGGTCGCCGACGCGGTGCGCGTGCCCGTGATCGCGTCGGGCGGCGCCGGCGCGGTCGAGCACCTCGTGGCCGCGATCGTCGAGGGCCGGGCCTCGGCCGTGCTCGCGGCGTCGATCTTCCACTGGGGCGAGCTCTCGATCCCCGACGTGAAGCGGGCCCTGCTCGCGCGCGGCGTGCCCGTGCGCGCGCCGTCGCCCGGAGCCGGGCGCGCCCGCCCCCAGGAGGCTCCATGACCCAGCCGACGCCCGAGCCGACGCCCGCGCCCACGCCCACGCCCGCGCCGGCGATCGCCCCGGTCGACCCCGCCGCGGTGGCCTGGGGCCCTGACGGCCTGGCCCCGGCGGTGGTCCAGGACGCCCGCACGGGCGAGGTGCTCACGCTCGCGTGGATGAACCGCGAGAGCCTCGCGCGCACGCTGGAGACCGGGCAGACCTGGTTCTGGAGCCGCTCGCGCGCCGAGCTCTGGCACAAGGGCGCGACCTCGGGGAACACGCAGCGCGTGACCGGGGTCTCGGCCGACTGCGACCGCGACGCGCTCGTCGTCCAGGTCGAGCCGGCGGGACCCGCCTGCCACACGGGCGCGCGGACCTGCTTTCACGCGCCGCTGCGCGGGGTCGAGCCCGTGACCTCGGCCGAGGACCACCCCGTGATCCGCGGGACGTGGGACCTGGGCGAGGCGATCGACGGGCTCGCGCGCACGATCGCGCGGCGCAAGGCCGAGCTGCCCCAGGGGAGCTACACGACCTACCTGTTCCAGGCGGGGCTCGACAAGGTCCTCAAGAAGGTCGGCGAGGAGGCGACCGAGGTCGTGATCGCCGCGAAGAACCCCGACGACGACGCGCTCGTGGGCGAGCTCGCCGACCTCGTCTACCACCTGCTCGTCCTGATGGCCGAGCGGGGCGTCACCCCCGAGCAGCTCGCGCTCCGCCTGCGCCAGCGCCGCCGCCCGGACCCCGAGCCGACCCAGCCGGCCTGAAGTCCCTGCGGTCCCTCGCCTTCCGAGGAGCCGCCCGCGGAGCTGGACGGCGACGGTGCCGGTCGCTATGTTGTTTCCATGTTCATGGAAGTGATCGATTCATGAATCCTGCGGCCGACGAAGAGACCGAGCACGCGGGGGGTTGCGAGCACGGCGGCGCGGGCGCGGTCCCGCGGTCGTCGCCGGCCGTCGTCGCGCGGGCCGCGGCGATCTTCCGGGCGGCGGGCGACCCGGCGCGCCTCGCGCTGCTCGAGCGGCTCGGGCACGGCGAGGCCTGCGTGTCGGAGCTCGCGGCCGAGTCGGGCGAGGCGCTCTCGACGGTCTCGCAGCGGCTGCGGCTCCTGCGCAACGAGCGCCTCGTGTCGCGCCGCCGCGACGGCAAGCACATCCACTACACGCTGGCGGACGAGCACATCTCGGCGCTCGTCCGCAGCGTGCTCGACCACGCCCGCGAGGGCTGACCCGGGCCCCCGGGCCCACGACGAAGGGGCGAGCGCCCCGAGGAACAGGAGGACCGATGAGCAAGCACGAGACCCACGCGGGGCACGACCACAAGCACGGCGCCGGCTGCGGGCACCCCGCGGTCCAGCACGAGGGGCACGTCGACTACCTGCACGACGGGCACCTGCACCACCCGCACGCCGACCACATGGACGAGCACACGCTCGCCGTCGGCCAGGCGAACCCTGCCGACTGCACCCCGAAGCACGCCTGCGGCAAGCACGACACGAAGCACGCGCACGGCGACGCCTGCGGGCACCCGGCGGTCCCGCACGGCGACCACACCGACTACCTCGTCGAGGGACACCTGCACCACCCGCACGGCGCCCACTGCGACGACCACGGCTCGGTCTCGGTGGGGAAGCCCTGACGGGCTTCCCCACCGAAACCGAGATGGGTCTGGTGAACGAGGGGAAGCCCTGCGGGCTTCCCCTCGTTCACCTGGGCCCAGGGCGGGGGTGAGCGGGGCGGGACTCCGACGAGACCGGGGGACCGATGTCCCTCGCGATTGCCCGTTCTTCCCGTTCCCTGCGCGCTGAATTGCGAGCGGCGGCCCTTCGGGCCGCCGCTCGCAATTCAGCGCGCAGGGACGAGCCAGGCGAGGACGCGGCCGACCCGCGCGCGCCAGGCGGCCTCGTTGTGGCCGGCGCCGAGGGCGACCTCGTGGTGCAGGTCGCGCCCGAGGACGAAGCCCTGCCCGAGGAGCTGGTCGCGGGCATGCATGGTGCCCTCGAGCCCGTCGGCCGACGCGCCGGCCGAGCCCGAGTCGAGCCACAGCCGCAGGCCCGCGGGGCGCGGCGCGAGCGCGACGGCGTCGAGGTGGCCGCGGGCCCAGAACGAGCCCGAGAGGCTGGCCGCGGCGCCGAACACGTCGGGGCGCTCCCAGGCCGCGTAGAACGACACGAGCCCGCCGAGCGACGAGCCCATGACGGCGGTGTGCTCGCGGCCGGGCAGCGTGCGCAGGCTCGCGTCGACCCAGGGCTTGAGCTCGTCGCACAGGAACGCGACGTAGGCGTCCGCGCGCCCGCCGTCCTGGGGCGGCATGTACTCGGCCATGCGGTCGGGGGTGTTGCCGACGCCGACGACGATCACGTCGTCGAGCAGCCCGCGCGCGATCGCCTCGTCGGCGGCGCGCTCGACGCGCCAGCCGCCGAACAGCGCGTCCGGGCCGAACAGGTTCTGGCCGTCGTGCGCGTAGACGACCGGGTAGCGGCGCGCCGTCCGGTCATAGTCGCGCGGCAGGTAGACGTGAATGCTCCGCGCGCGGGGCAGGTGCTTCGAGCGCCAGTCGCGCACGACGACGACGCGGCTCGCCTGCCGCGCGGGCGGCGGGACCTCGGCCAGGACCTCGCCGTCGACGAGCGCGAACGCGGCCCGCGTCGTCCGGTAGGCGCCGCCGCCGGGGGCCTGATCGACCCGCCCGTCCGCCGCGACCGGGACGGCCTCGAGCGCGGGCAGGCCCGTCTCGACGGTCACCTCCCACAGCGACTCGCCCGGGCCGCGGCCGGGGCCGACCCGCGTGAACGGCGCCTCGCGGACGTCGCCTGTCCGGTGCGCGTAGCGCAGGCGCGGCGAGGGGAAGCCCGAGAGGTAGCGGACCTGCACGCGGCGGAGCGCGGACGCGCCGGGCACGACGGCCTGGACGACCGAGCCCACGCGGCGGCCGTTGGCCGGGTCGCCGAGGCGGGCCGGGTCGTTGCTGCGCACGAGCGGCGCCCAGGCGTAGGCGGTCCCCGCGGGCAGGCCGATCACGAGGCGCCAGCGCGACGGGCCGACGGGGGCCATGCGCACGGCCCGCTCGACCTTGCCGGCGCCCAGGGCCTCGACGTCGCCCGTCACGTAGACGCTCTCGCCCCACACGGTCGGCTGCGTCACCTCGAGCACGACCGGCACGAGGTCCGCGTCGCCGGCGACCGCGGGCCCCGCGAGCAGGCAGGACAGCGCGACGAGCGCGCCGCGCAGGGCGGGGGAGACCACGGCGGGGGAGAACACGGCAGGCAGGGTCGGGGTGCTCATGCCCATGCGAGCCCCGCCGGACACGGGACCGGACGGGCCAAGCCGGCGCGACGCGGCGACTTGACGCTTCCCTGACGGAGCGCGCACGGTGGTCGCGCCCCCGTGCGGCTTCGACCCGGGTCCGTCTCGCGCACCCCTTGACACCTGGCAACGCGGGCGACAGGCTCCCGCGCGTCAATGCGCACAAGCCGTTGAATAACGGTCAGGACAGCGAGTTGCTTTGACGTCTCGCATGGAGGTTCGCTCGCCCGTGCTGTCCCCGCCCCAGGCCCTGCCTACCGCTCGCTTCCCTGCGGGGACCGCGCTCGAGATCCGCGCCGGATCGGCTTTCCTCCTCGGCGGGCTGGCCGTACCGTGTGCGCCCCTCGGCGCCGCCCACGCGCCGCTCGCGAGCGGAGCCCTCATGGACGTCTGGAGCCAGCTCCTGGCCCTCCCGACCGGGATCTACACCGGCCTGCTCGGCATGACCGTCCTGTACTGGCTGCTCGTGATCCTGGGCGGCCTCGACATGGACGTGCTCGGCGGCGCGACCGAGGGCGCGGCCGAGGGCGCCCTGGACGGCGCGGTCGACGCGGCCCTCGACGGCGCGGTCGACGCGGCCCTGGACGGGGCCGCCGACGCCGCCCTGGACGGCGCCGCCGACGCGGCCCTGGACGGGGCCGCCGACGGCGCCCTCGACGGGGCCACGGACGGCCTGGGCGACCAGGCGACGTCGTGGCTCTCGGCGCTCCGCCCGACGAACGTCCCGGTCACGTTCAGCCTGAGCATCCTCGTGCTCACGTCCTGGTTCATGAGCTACCTGGGCATGAAGTGGCTCGCCCCGCCCATGGACCTCGTGCTCCCGCACGGGCTCACGGCGACGCTGATCGGCGTGGGCGCGCTCGTGCCGGGGGTCTTCCTCACGGGCCTGTTCGTCAAGCCGTTCACGTTCCTGTTCCGCACGCACAACGCGCCGCACAAGGTCACGCTCACGGGCAAGGTCTGCGTGCTCACGACCGGCACGGCCGACGCGACGTTCGGGCAGGCGTCCGTCGAGGACGGCGGCTCGGGCCACGTGATCCAGGTCCGCTACGAGGGCCCGACGCCGCCCACGCGCGGGCAGCGCGCGCTGATCACTTCTTACGACCCCGAGCGGGACGTGTTCGAGATCGAACCGCTCGAGGACGACGACGCGGAGGACCGGGTCCGCGACGTCCGTGACGGCCCGGTGAGGACCCCCTAGGGGGAGGAGGCAGCCATGGACCCTGCAGTCATGCTCATCGGCTTCGGGACGCTCGCCGCGATCCTGATCGGCTTCGCCATGCTCGTCGCCCGCTTCTACCGCAAGGTGAACCAGGGCCAGGCCTTGATCGTGAACAAGCTCGGCGAGCAGCCGCTCGTGACCTTCACCGGCGCGACGGTGCTCCCGATCTTCCACCGCGCCGAGGTCATGGACATCTCGCTCAAGACGATCGAGCTCGAGCGGCGCGGGAAGGAGGGCCTGATCTGCATGGACAACATCCGCGCGGACATCAAGGTCACGTTCTTCGTGCGCGTCAACAAGACGGGCAACGACGTGCTCAAGGTCGCGCAGGCGATCGGGTGCGCGCGCGCGTCCGACCAGAAGACGCTCGAGGCGCTGTTCATCGCCAAGTTCTCGGAGGCGCTCAAGACGGTCGGCAAGCGGCTCGAGTTCGTCGGCCTCTACGAGAAGCGCGACGTGTTCAAGGACCACATCATCAAGGTGATCGGCCAGGACCTGAACGGCTACGTGCTCGAGGACGCGGCGATCGACTTCCTCGAGCAGACGCCCGTCGAGTCGCTCGACCGCGACAACATCCTCGACGCCGAGGGCATCCGCAAGATCACGGAGCTCACGGCGGCGCAGGCGGTGCTCACCAACGAGTTCCGGCAGAGCGAGCGCAAGGCGATCAAGAAGCAGGACGTCGAGGCCCAGGAGACGATCCTCGAGCTCGAGCGCCAGCAGGCCGACGCCGAGGCCAAGCAGGCGCGCGAGATCGCGACCATGAAGGCCCGCGAGCTCGCCGAGACCGAGAAGGTCGCGGCCGAGGAGCGGCTCAAGGCCGAGCTGGCGCGGATCAAGGCCGACGAGGAGATCGCGGTCAACACCGAGAACAAGCAGCGCCAGATCCAGGTCGCGCAGAAGGGCCGCGAGCGCGTCGTCGCCGTCGAGACCGAGCGCGTCGCCCGCGACCGCGACCTCGAGCAGATCGCCCGCGAGCGCGAGGTCGAGCTGCAGCGGATCGCCAAGGAGAAGGAGCTCGAGGTCCAGCGCAAGGAGATCGCCGACGTCGTCCGCTCGCGCGTCGTGGTCGAGAAGACCGTGGCCGTCGAGGAGGAGGCGACGAAGGACGTGCGCGCGATCGCCGAGGCGAAGCGCATGAAGGACGTCGTCGTGATCGCGGCCGAGGGCGAGGCGCAGGAGAAGCTCGTGCGCGACATCAAGGCGGCCGAGGCCGCCGAGCAGGCCGCGACGCACCGGGCCCGCGAGCAGCTCACCATGGCCGAGGCCGAGTTCGAGACCTCGAACAAGAAGGCCCAGGCCAAGATCCGCTTCTCGGAGGGCGTGCAGGCCGAGAAGGCCGCCGAGGGCCTGGCGCAGGTCCGCGTGCTCGAGGCCAAGGCGACCGCCAACGAGAAGCTCGGCATGGTCGACGCCAAGGTCACGCTCGAGCGCATGCAGGCCGAGGCCTCCGGCCAGGAGAAGAAGGGCATGGCCGGCGTCGCGATCCAGCTCGCCGAGGCCGACGCCGTGCAGAAGCGCGGCCTGGCCGAGGCGGCGGTCGAGCGCGAGAAGCTGCTCGCGGTCGCCCACGGCGAGCAGGAGCGCGGCATGGCCCGCGTCCGGGTCGAGGAGGCCGAGGCGGCGGCGGTCGAGAAGCGCGGCCTCGCCGAGGCCGTGACGGTGCGCGAGAAGCTCGTCGCCGAGGCGGCGGGTCTGGCGCAGAAGGCCGAGGCCATGAAGGCGCTCGACGGCGTCGGCCGCGAGCACGAGGAGTTCCGGCTCCGGCTCGACAAGGACAAGGAGATCGCGCTCGCGTCGATCGGTGTGCGGAAGGACATCGCGACCGCGCAGGCCGAGATCCTCAAGGAGGCGTTCTCGCACGCGAAGATCAACATCGTGGGCGGCGACGGCCAGTTCTTCGACCAGTTCGTCAAGGCGGTCTCGTTCGGGACGGCCGTGGACGGCGCGGTCGGCTCGAGCGAGACGGCGCAGAAGCTGTTGAGCGACTACCTGACGGGCGAGGCGAGCCTGCCGAAGGACCTGAAGGAGGTCCTGACGCGCCCGGCGATCGGGCCGGACGGGCTGCAGAAGCTGAGCGTCGCGGGGCTGATCGGGAAGCTGGCGGCCGGGAGCGACGCCGGGACGCGCAAGAAGCTGGAAGAGCTCGTCGCGCACGCGAAGGAGCTGGGGCTGACCGAGTCCTAGCCAGCCCGGCGGCGGGGGGCTCGTCCCCCCGCCGCCGGCATCCAGCAACGCCAACCCCCTGGCACTCCCCCACCCCCTCTCCGCCCTTGCCCTTGCCCTTGCCCTTGCCCTTGCCCTCCTTCTTCTCTTCCCTCTTCCCCCTCTTCTCTTCCCCCTCTTCTCTTCTCCCCCCCCCAGGTGAGCCCCGCACCATGAAGCAGTTCGACCACGAACGCCTCGACGTGTACAAGCGCTCGATCGAGTTCGTCGTCTTCGCGAACGGGGTCGTGGAGGGCCTCCCGCGCGGGCGTGGGCACCTCGCCGATCAGCTTCACCGCGCGGCGACGTCGATCCCCTTGAACATCGCGGAGGGGGCCGGCGAGTTCGCGCCGCGCGAGAAGGCGCGCTTCTATCGGATGGCCCGGCGCTCGGCGACGGAGTCCGCCGCCGTCCTGGACGTCTGCCTGCATCTGAGCCTGATCACCCAGGACCGCCACGGCGAGGGCCGGGACCTCCTCCTGCAGGTCGTGTCCATGCTCGTGCGCATGATCTCGAACCTGGGGCCGGGGGCGCCCGGGGATCGCGAAGAGAAGGCAGAAGGAGAGGAAGAAGAAGGGGAAGAGGGAAGAACGGAGGGAGGGCAAGGGCAAGGGCAAGGGGAGTACGGGGCTCGCGCCGTGGGGCAGGGGGGTAGGGCGTGACCGAGGTGGCCACGGCAGACGACCAGATCGACGCCGGCAACTACGAGGTCCTCCGCGCCCGGCTCGCCGGGCTCGGGCGGACGCTCTCCGAGAAGGCGGAGCGGCTCAACGAGCAGCGCAAGGCGCTGTTCGGGGGGCAGGAGCTCGCCGTGATCGGGACCGCGAAGGTCCACACGACGAACAACTGCATCCCGCGCGACCTGGTCCAGACCGGCGGGGTCCTGATCACGGGCTACAACGTGTTCATCGGCCTGCGCACGACGACGTCGCCCGACGACGTGTTCGCGCTCGGGCGCTTCTCCGCCCAGGGCCCCGACCAGTTCACCGTCGAGCCGGCGGGCCACGACGCGCTGCCGGGGTTCCTCGACGCGCCGCAGTTCCTGCGCGACTTCACCGAGCTGTTCAACTACTACAAGGCCACCAAGCTCGCGCACCTGCGGGTCCGGCAGGGCAAGCTCCTGGCGGTGTTCCAGACGGGGCCGTCGGCGCGCGACGTGCGCGTGTTCCGCTGGAAGCTCGACGCGGCGGGGCGCCCGCACTACGAGGACAACCGCGGCGAGCGCGACCACGTGTTCCCGCGCGCGCACGACTTCGAGTGGAAGACGGTCACGCGCGACGCGTTCGTGCGGGGCAAGCACCCGCACGTGTCGCTCGAGGACGAGGTGTTCGTCGAGGCGGTCGGCGGGGACCTGACGGTCAAGGTCGAGGACAACACGGAGGACGGGCGGGGGATCTACCGCGAGCCGGTCGACGACGCGAACCAGAGCCTCGACGACGCGAGCTACCAGTACGCGCGGGTGGGCGGGCTGATCCTGTTCAAGATCCTGCCCTTCCGCGAGCAGGCCTGGCGGCACTTCGTGTTCAACACGCGCACGAAGCAGGTGTGGCGGGTCGACGCGATCGCGCAGGCGTGCGTGCAGCTCCCCGAGGACCACGGGATCGTGTTCCCGGGCGGCTACTGCCTCCAGGCGGGCGACTTCAAGCGGTTCGACGAGGACGCGAGCGACCTCGAGTTCAAGCGCGTCGTGCGCTCGCCCAACGGGGAGGACGTGCTGTACGTCTTCTACCACCGCGAGGAGGGGAGCTACGTGCTGTTCCCCTACAACCTGATCCGCAAGGAGGTCCAGACCCCGATCCGCTGCCACGGGTGGACGCTGTTCGACGACGGGGTCATGCTCGTGCACCGGGCGCACCACGAGCCGACGCGCGTCCACAACGTGCAGGTGTGGCGCACGCCGTTCCAGTCGGCCGAGCAGGCGGCGCAGGCGCCGACGGACGGGTCGTTCCTGGCGCGGGTCGGCAACGCGGACCTCGTGCGCGGGGTCTCGGACGCCATGAGCCTGGCGCGGCTCGCGCAGCACGAGCGGCCGGGGCGGGGGACGTTCGAGGACGCGATCTCAGCGGCGACGCGGCTGATCGACCAGCACCACTGGATCGGGCACCAGGACGCGGGCGAGCTCAAGGGCACGGTCGCGGCGGTCCGCGACGCGTGCGAGCTCGTGCTCGACGAGTACGAGAAGGTCGAGACGCTGCGGCGCGAGGCCCAGAAGGCGCTCGACGAGGCGACCGCGGCCAAGGCCACGCTCGAGCGCTCGCTGAACGTCGAGCAGTGGGCGGAGGTCGAGCCGTTCATGCAGGCGCTCGGCGCCCTGCGGACGCAGCGCGGGCACCTGATCTCGATCAAGGAGCTGCGCTACGCCGACGTGCCGGCGATCGAGGCGCTGGAGCAGGCGCTCGTCGCGCGGTTCGACGAGGTCAGCCGGGCGGCGATCGTGTTCCTGCTGGGCGGGGACGCGTTCGCGCCGCTCGTGGCCCGGCTCGAGGACCTCGAGGGGCGGATCGGGGCGGTCAAGAAGAGCCCCGAGCTCGCGCCGCTCGACGAGGAGCTCGGCGCGGTCCAGACCGGGCTCGACGTGCTGGCCGAGGTCGTGGGCGGGCTCGAGGTCGAGGACCCGACGGCGCGCGCGCAGGTGCTCGAGGCGATCGCCGAGGTGCTCGGGCGGGCGAACCGGGTCCGGGCGACCTACCTGGCGCGGAAGAAGGAGCTGCGGACGACCGAGGGGCGGCACGAGTTCGCCGCGCAGTTCCGGCTCCTCAGCCAGTCGGTCTCGGGCGCGCTCGCGCAGGCGGACTCGCCCGAGCGGTGCGACGAGCAGCTCGGGCGGCTCATGGTGCAGCTCGAGGAGCTCGAGGGGCGCTTCGGCGACCTGGACGAGTTCTCGGGCGACCTGGTCGCCAAGCGCGAGGAGGTCTACGAGGCGTTCAACACGCGGCGGCAGGCCCTCGTCGACGAGCGGCAGCGGCGGGCGTCGGCGCTCGTGGCCGGCGCCGAGCGGATCCTCGAGGGGGTCGCGCGGCGCACGAAGCAGCTCAAGACGGCCGACGAGCTGAACGCCTACTTCGCGGCCGATCCCATGATCGCGAAGCTGCGCCAGACGGCGAAGCAGCTCGTGGCGCTCGGCGACACGGTCAAGGCCGACGGGCTCGAGAGCCGGCTCAAGAGCGCGCGGCAGGAGGCCGTGCGGGGGCTGCGCGACAAGGCCGACCTGGTCGACGACGAGGGGACGGTCCGGTTCGGGCGGCACCGGTTCCACGTCGCGCAGCAGCAGCTCGACCTGACGCTCGTGCCGCACGAGGGCGGGCTCGCGCTCGCGATCGGCGGGACGGACTTCCTCGACCCGGTGACCGACGCCGAGTTCCTCGACGCCACGCGGCCGTTCTGGGACCAGCCGCTCGTGAGCGAGTCGCCGGACGTCTACCGGGGCGAATACCTGGCCTTCTGCGTGCTCGACGACGCCGACGCGCGCCGCGGCGGGCTCGACCGGGACAAGCTCGCGCGGGCGCGGGCCACGCCGGACGGGCTGCTCGAGCTCGTGCGCGGGCGGGCGGCCGAGCGCTACGACGAGGGCTACGAGCGCGGGGTCCACGACCACGACGCGGCGCGGCTCCTGGAGCGGCTGCTCGCGCTCGAGGACGCGGCGGGGCTCCTGCGCTATCCGCCCGCCGCGCGCGCGCTGGCGTGCCTGTACTGGGCGTTCGGCCGGGGCGCGCGGGGCGTCGCCGGCGTGGTCGGGGCGGGCGCCGCGGTCGGTTCCGGG
>JANJTH010000768.1 GCA_024711205.1 Planctomycetota bacterium
CGGCCGCGCCCTCGGGGGCGGCGGGCCCCGGCGCGGCGCCGGGGGGCGCGCCCGCGCCGAGCAGGGTCAGGAGCGCGTCCTCGAGGGTCGCCTGCGGGCGGAGCTCGCGCAGCGACGCGCCGGCCGCGCGCAGCGCGTCGACGAGCGGGTCGACCGCCTCGAGGTCGGGGAGCGGCGCGAGCAGCTCGACCCCGTCCCCGCGCAGCCCCGGGAAGCGCGCGGCGAGCGCGGCCAGGGCGGCCGCCCCGAGCGGGGACGCCAGGCGCGCGCGGTAGACGACCTGGCCCCCGGCCAGGAACGCCCCCGGCGCCCCCTCGGCGCGGACCGCGCCGCGGTCGAGCACGACGACGCGGTCGCAGCACGCCTCGACCTCGGAGAGCAGGTGCGAGTTGAGCAGGACCGCGCGCCCCTCGGCGCGCAGCGCGACGAGCAGGTCGCGGACGAGCCGGCGCCCGACCGGGTCGAGCCCGTCCGTCGGCTCGTCGAGCAGGAGCACGCGCGGGTCGCCCACGAGCGCGAGCGCGAGCGCGAGCCGGGCCCGCTCCCCCTTGCTGTAGGTCCCGACGCGCCGCGTCCAGACGCCCTCGGCGAGCGCGACGCGCTCGAGCAGGCGCGCCGTGCGCTCACGCCGCACCGGCCGCTCGAGCCCGTGGAGCCGCCCCTCGCGGTCGAGCAGCTCGGCCGCCGTCAGGTAGGCCGGGAAGCGCGGCCCCTCGGGCACGTAGCCGAGCGCGCGCCGCGCGCCGGCCTCGCGCGCCGGCCGCCCGAGGAGCGTCGCCTCCCCGGCCGTCGGGCGCACGAGCCCGGCGAGGCACTTCACGGTCGTCGACTTCCCGGCGCCGTTGGGCCCGAGCAGCCCCACGAGCTCGCCCGGGGCGCCGCGGAGGCTCACGCCCCGCAGCGCCTCGACGCCCTGGCGGCGCCCCCCGTAGCGCTTCACGAGGCCGCGCACCTCGAACGCCGTCGTCACGGCCGGATCCTAACGCGGATCGCGCCCGCGCCGGGAGGCGCGCCGCGGGGCCGCCAGCCCCCCGATCGGTGGGCCCCGGTCGAAGGGCCCCCGGGCGGCCCTCGCGCGTCGCCCGGGCGCCCGCAGCGCGCTGGACGCGCCTGGTAGGCTCCCGCGCGGCGCGCGGCGCGCGCGCGGAGGCGACCCATGCAACGCGACCTCGACCCCGGGCACATCCTCCAGGTCGGCCTGGGCTTCTTCGCCGCGAAGGCCCTGCAGTCGGCGGTCGAGCTCGAGCTCCACACCGTGCTCGGCGCGGGCGGCATGACCGGCCCGCAGCTCGGCGACCGCCTCGGGCTGCACCCGCGCGGCCTGTTCGACTTCCTCGACGCGCTCGTGGCGCTGCGGCTGCTCGCGCGCGACGGCGACGGCCCCCACGCCGTCTACCGCAACACGCCCGAGACGGCGGCCTTCCTCGACAAGGCCTCGCCGCGCTACCTGGGCGGGATCTTCGAGATGGCCTCGGCGCGCCTCTACCCGTTCTGGGGCCACCTGACCCGGGCGCTCCGCACCGGCCTCCCGCAGAACGAGCTGCGGGAGGGCGGCCCCGGGCTGTTCGAGGTGATCTACGCCGACGAGGCCAAGCTAGAGCAGTTCCTGCGCGGCATGCAGGGGATCCAGCTCGGCAACTTCCAGGCGCTCGCCGACCGGTTCGACTTCGGCCGCTACCGGACCTTCTGCGACGTGGGCGGCGGGAACGGGACGCTCGCCGCGGTCGTCGCCCGGCGTCATCCCGGCGTCGCCTGCAAGACCTTCGACCTGCCGGTCGTCGCCCCGGTGGCCCGCCGGCACGTCGCGGCCTGGGACGCGGACCGCGTCGAGGTGCTCGAGGGCGACTTCTTCCGCGACCCGCTCCCGGCGGCCGACGTGATCGCGATGGGGAACATCCTCCACGACTGGGACGAGCAGCAGAAGCTGGCGCTCCTCCGCAAGGCCCGCGCGGCGCTCCCGCCCGGCGGCGTGTTCATCGCGATCGAGAACGTGATCGACGACGCGCGCCGCGAGAACGCCTTCGGCCTGCTCATGTCGCTCAACATGCTGATCGAGCTGCCGGGGGGCTTCGACTACACGGGCGCGCAGTTCCACGGCTGGGCCCGGGCCGCGGGCTTCCAGCGCACCGAGGTCATGCCGCTCACGGGGCCGACGAGCGCCGCGATCGCCTACGCGTGAGCCCGGGTCAGGGGACGGCGGCCGGGAGCAGGATCACGAACCGCGCGCCGCGCTCGACGTCCGGGTCGAGCGAGAGCGCGCCGCCGTGGCCCTGCACGAGGCCGTAGCAGATCGCGAGCCCCAGGCCCGTCCCGCCGCTGCCGGCCTTCGTCGTGAAGAACGGCTCGAAGATCCGGCCCCGGATCGCCTCGGGGACGCCGGGCCCGTCGTCGGCGATCGAGACCTCGACGGCCGGGCGGCCGTCGGGGAGCGCGGCCCCGACCCGGGTCGCGACCTCGACCCGCCCGCCGTCGCCGAGCGCGTCGATCGCGTTGAGGAGCAGGTTCAGGAACACCTGCTCGAGCTCGTTCGCGCTCGCGTCGACCCGCGGCGGCTCGGGGGCGAGCCGCTGCTCGACCGTGATCCCGTGCCGGGCGGCCTTCGTCGCCGCGAGGTGGAGCGCGCGCCCGAGCGGCTCGTGGAGGTCGAGCGCGCCGCGCTGCTCGATCGAGGGCCGGCAGTAGTCGAGCAGCCCGCGCGTGAGCCGCCCGATCCGGTCGCACTGCTCGACGATCTTGCCCAGCTCGCGCGAGACCTTGGGCGAGAGCGGCTCGTTGCCGGTGAGCAGGAGGCGCGCCTTCGCGCCGATGATCCCGATCGGGTTGTTCACCTCGTGGGCGACGTTCCCCGCGAGCTCGCCGAGCGCCGCCAGGCGCGCGGCCTGGGCCATGTTCCGCTCGATCCGGCGCGTGTCGGTCACGTCGCGCGCGATGCACGCGAGGCCGACCGGCGTGACCCCGTCCGGCCCCAGCACCTCCGCGCAGGTGACCGAGACCTCGAGGCGCCGCCCGTCGCGGCGCACGTGCGCGAGGTCGACCGGGGTCGGCTTGGGGCGGAGCAGCTCGGCCAGCTCCGCCGCCGTGGGCTCCGCGCCGAGGAGCACCGCCGCGCACGAGCGCCCGAGCACCTCGGCCTCGCGCCACCCGTAGAGCTGCTCGGCGCCCTGGTTCCAGCTCGTGAGCCGGCCCGCGAGGTCGACGCTGAAGATCGCGTCCTGGCTCGAGCGGACGATCGCGGCCAGGCGGGCGAGCGCCTCCTCCTGGGCCTTGCGCTGCGTGATGTCCGTGCGGATCGCCACGTACTCGCGGAGCTGCCCCGAGGCGTCCTCGAGCGGGACGATCGTCGTGTCGACCCAGTAGAGGTGCCCCGCCTTGGCCCGGTTGCACACCTCGCCGCGCCACACGCCGCCGCGCCCGATCGTGGCCCACATGTCGTGGAAGAACGCGGGCGGGTGATGCCCCGAGTTGATGACCCGGTGCGTCTGGCCGAGCAGCTCGTGGCGCTCGTAGCCGCTGATCCGGCAGAACAGGTCGTTCACGTAGGTGATCACGCCGCGGCGGTCGGTGATCGCGACGATCGAGTGCAGGTCGAGGGCGTGCTTCTGGGCCTGGAGCTCGCGGTCGGCCTCGCGCGCGCGCGCCTCGGCGAGCACGAGGTCGGTCACGTCCTCGCCGACGGCGAGCAGTCCCGCCGGGGCCCCCGGGTGGGCCGGGTCGTCGACGGCCGCGAGCTCCCACTGCGCGAGCCGCTCGCGCCCGCGCGGGTCGCGCAGCGTGAGGCGCAGGGGCGCGTGCGAGGCCCCCTCGCGCACGCGGGCGACGGCGCGCTCCGCCGCCTCGCGGTCCGGGGCCCCCTCGAACAGGGAGGCCCAGGCGCGCCCTGCGCCCTCGGGCTCGCCCAGGAAGCGGGTCAGCGGCTGGTTGGCGTGGCGGAGCCGGCCGTCGGGCGCGAGCGCGGCCACGAGGAGGCTCGAGCGGTCGAGGAGCTCGGCGAGCGTCCGCAGCGCCGGGGCGGCGTCGCCGGCCCCCGCGAGCCCGGCCTCGGCGTCCGGCGGCGGCGCGCCGGCCGGCCGCCGCTCGCTCCCGG
>JANJTH010000826.1 GCA_024711205.1 Planctomycetota bacterium
GCCTCGCGCTCGCGCCGCTCTGGCTCGGCGGGCGCGTCGTCGGCGTCACCGGGCACCTCGGGCCCGAGCTCGACGCGACCACGTTCTTCGTCCGCCCGGGCGAGCGCGGCCAGGGCCTCGGGCGCGAGGCCGCGCTCGCGCTCGACCGCGCGGGGCGGCTCGTCCTCGCGCCGGTCGGGCCCGCGCCCGCGCCGGCCCCCACCGGGGCGGGCGCGGGCCCGAACGGCGACCTCGCGCAGTTCCTCGTCGACCGCGGCTGGCGGCCGCTCAGGCCCGACCCGCGAGGCCCCGAGGCGGACCTCCTCGCGCGGCGCGGGTGGCGCGCCCTCGACGACGCCGCGCACGCGCCGCCGGGCTGGCTCGTGCTCGCGCCGCCGTCGGTCCACGGCGACGTCGCCGCGGGCGCGTCCCTGGCGCTCGTCGACCCGCTCGGGCGCCGCGTCCTGCTCGGGCGTCGGGCCCGCGGCCCGCGCGCGGGGAGCTGGGCCTTCCCGGGCGGGCGCGTCGAGCCGGGCGAGGCCGCCCTCGCGGCCGCGCGCCGCGAGCTCCGCGAGGAGACGGGCCTCGACGCCGGGGGCGCGGCCCCCGCCTGGACCGAGGCCGTGACCGTCGGCGACGGCGCGCAGGCCTGGCGCGTCGTGTGCCACGTCGTGCCCACGCTCGCGACGCCGCCCCCCCGCGCCACCCCCGAGCTCGCCGAGGCGGCCTGGCTCCCGCTCGAGCGTGCCCTCGCGCTCCGCCCGCTCGCCCCGGGCGTCGCCCGCGTGCTCGTCCGGCTGGCCCGGACCCTCCCGCCTCCGTCCTAGCCCGCGCTCCACTTCCCTCGCCCGCGCCCTCCTTCTTCCCTCTTCCTGCCCCCCTGCCTCGAAGCTCCGCGTCACCCGCTCCGTCTTCCCGATCCCGACCCCGTTCCCGCGGTCGGGCAGGGACCTGCCCTGCAACCGCCGCTCGAACGTGTCCCCGTCCGTGCTTCCACCGAGCGCAGCCCACGTTCGTCGATTCTTGGCGGCGGCCTGGCCGGCTGTGGACTCTTCCCCCTTCCCCTCCCCCGCGCCGCTAGACTCCCTCCCCCCCACCCCCACCGCCCGCCGGGAGGCCCCCGTGATCTCGCAGCTCCGCCTCGACCTCCCCAACGAGCCCGGGAAGCTCGCGGGCGCGCTGCGCGCCCTCGCGGCCGCGGGCGTCGACCTCAAGGCGCTCGAGGTGAACGAGGGCGGCGGCGGCCCCGGGCGCGGGCAGGCCCACGTCGTCGTCGCCGACCCGGCCAGGGCCCAGGCGGCCCTCGTCGCGGCCGGCTACGCCTGCGCCCTCGTGCCCGCGGTCGTGGCCGAGGTGCCCGACCGCGTGGGTGGGCTCCTCGAGCTGCTCGACGTGCTCGCGCGGCGCGAGGTCAACGTGCTCCACCTCTACGCGTTCGTGACGCGCGTCGAGGGCAAGAGCCTGTGCGTGTTCACGGTCGACGAGCCGGCCAAGGCCGAGGCGCTCCTGCGCGAGGCCGGCCACCGGCCGCTCGACAAGACCGCGCTCGACGGCACCCCCGCGCCCGACCTGGGCGCCCACCTGGGCGTGGACTACTTCTGGTAGCCGGCGCCAGGTCCCGCGTCGGGGGCTCGCGCGATCGTCGACGCGCGCGGCCACCGAGCGCGCAGCCCGAACCGCTCGAGCAGGAGCCGGTCGAGCCGGCGTAGGCCCACGACGACCAGCAGGCCGACGCCGAGCCCGAGCAGGAGGACCCCCGCGAAGGCGAGGGCCGACGCGTCGCCGCCCGGCCCCCGCAGCCACGCGTCGAGCGCGAGCGCGACGGCGGCGGCCGCCACGACCAGGAGGGCGAGCCAGGCCTCACCCTGCACGCGCGCGGGAGCCCCCGGCCGCGCGAGGGCAGCCCCGTCCGCGACGGGACCGCGCGGCGCGAGCCAGGGGGCGGGCACGTCGGCCCCGACCCAGTCGGGGAGCGCGTCGGGGACCGGCTCCCGCGCGTCGAGCCCCAGCAGCTCCTCGACCTCGCCGGGGCGCGGCGCGAGCTCGGCGGGAGGAGGGTCGGCGCCCCCGGGCCCGCCCCGAGCCTCCTGCGCCGGGTCCGCGGCCCACGGCTCGACCCGTCGGACTTCGGCCCCCCGCGCGGGTTCGACGAGCACGAGGAGCTCGTCCTGCCCGGCGTCGAGCGCGACCCAGGCCGAGCCGTCCGTCTCGCCCTGGAGCGGGGCGCCCAGGGCCCACCGGGACTCGCGCGTCGCGCGCCACAGACCGAGCACCCCGTCCGCGAAGCCGAGAGGCGGGGCGCGCTCGGGGACGCCGAACCACGCGTGCTCGCCCCCGCGGAGGCCGACGACGAGGAGCCCCTCGGGGGGCGCGGCGCCCGCGGCGCCCTCGACCTCCCCGGCCCCGGAGGGGCGCGCGCCCTCGCCGAGCATGATCCGCCCGATCGCGGCCGAGAGCCGCGCGGGCACGACCAGCGACGCGGGCGCGTCGCGTCGGCGCACCGGTCCCTCGTCGCGCAGCCCGGAGCGCGCCAGGGCGCACCGCTCGAGCAGGTCGATCGCCTGCGCGGCCCAGGGGGCGCCGCCCTCCGGCGCCGCAGGGCGGCGCGCGGCGACCGCCTGGCGCGCCCGCGCCAGCTCCGCCTCGACGAACGCGCGCAGCCCGGCGCCCGTCGGGTCGGCAACGGGGCGCGCGCGCGGGCTCGAGGGACGCGCCAGACCGCGGTGGGCGTCCGGCGCCGCCGCGCTCCGGATCTTCGCGAGCGCCGCGCGCGCCGCGCGCGCGTCGGGGAAGCGGTCCTGGGGGCGGTCCTCGACGAGCCGGAACAGGAGCGCGTCCCAGGCCGGGTCGAGCCCCGGCACGAGCGCCGACGCCGGGCGGATCGTGCGCGGCGCGCGGCCCGTGAGCGCCTCGAACAGGAGCTTCCCGAGCGCGTACAGGTCGGCCCGACCGTCGACGCGGCCGTCCGCGCGCAGGGCCGCGTGCTCCTGCTCGGGCGCCATGTAGAGCGGGGTGCCGACGCCGAGCGAGGCGTCGCCGCTCACGAGCGTCTGCGGGAGCCCCAGGTCCTCGACGAGCCGGAGCGAGCCCACGCCGAAGTCGGCCACGAGCGCGTCGCCCGCGGCGTCGAAGAGCACGTTCGAGGGCTTCAGGTCACGGTGGACGACGCCCTTCCCGTGCCCGTGCTCGAGCGCCTCGAGGACCTGGTCCGCGAGCCGCCAGGCCGCCCCGGGCTCGAGCGGCCCCGCGCGGAGGCGGTCGGCGAGCGTGCCGCCCGGGACGAACGCGCACGCGAGGTAGGGCGGGTCGGCCGTCATGTCGGCCTTCTCGATCCGCAGGATCCGCGGGTGGTCGAGGTGGAACAGGATCTGCGCCTCGCGCACGAGCCGCGCGACGAGCTCGGGGCGCGGGACCTTGACCGCGAACGCGCGCCCCTGCGCGTTTTCGGCCCGGTAGACCGTCGCCTGCCCGCCGCGCCCGAGCACGCCGCGGACCGCGTAGGGGCCCACGCGCGCGCCCTCGGGCAGCGCCTCGGGCGCGACGGCGCGCGCGAGCGCGCGCGCCACCTGTCGCGCGCGTGTCGTGAGCGCGGCGCTCGGCGGGGCGACCGGCGCCAGGTCGAGCAGGCCGAGCGCGTCCGTGCGCAGGTCCGTCTCGAGGCCGTCGTCACGGCCGCCCGAGCCGACGTCCGGGCGCTGCGCCGGGTCGGTCGCGCTCATGGCCCCGCCCCCGGCCCGGCCGCAGCGCGGCCGTCGCGGCCGAGCAGGCGGTCGAGCAGCGCGTGCGCGCGCTCGAGCCGCCGCGAGACCGTGCGGCGCTCGCAGCCGGTCGCCTGCGCCACCTGCTCGAGCGACAGCCCGCCCTCGTAGCGGAGCACGAACGTCTCGAGCGTGTCCTCGCCCAGCTCCTCGCGCACCGCCGCGAGCAGCGCCGCCCCGTCGAGCCGGCGCTCGACCGCCCGCGCCGGGTCGTCGGGCGGGGCCGGCGCGGGGAGGTCGCCCGGACGCACGCGGTGCTCGAGCTCGCGCCGACGCAGCCAGCCCACGAGGACCTGGTGCGCCTTGAGGAAGATCCACGTGTTGAACGAGCGCGCCGGGTCGTAGCGGGCCTCCGCGAGCGAGCGCTCGAGCACGAGGAGCGTGTCCTGCGTCAGCTCCTCGGCCGCGTCCGGATCGCCCGTCACGCGGGCGAAGTAGCGGTGGACGCGCGCGAAGATCCGCTCGAACAGCGCGGCGCGCGCGTCGGCGGGGCCCTGGCCGAGCGCGGCCCCGGCCAGCCCCGTCGTCGCCGAGGGCAGGCGGGGCGGGCGGCCCGCGAGGTCGCTCGGGGTCTCGGCCATGACGAGCACCATGCCTGGCTGGCCCTCCGTGGACTGTATCCGCACGGGGTGGGCGGGGTGGGACAGGGCACCGCGCGGAGGCGGGGTAGCGCATGGCGGCGCGGGATTTGGGGAGAGGGGGGGGAAGAGAAGAGAAGAGAAGAGAAGAGAAGAGGGGGAAGAGGGAAGAGAGGAGGGAGGGCAAGGGCAAGGGCAATGGCGGAGACGAGGTGGGCCTGCGAGACCGCGGGAACGGGAACGGGAACGGGAACGGGAAGAGCTCCGCGGGTTGCGCGGGCGGGCCGACGGACGGGCGACCGCGCCTTGCCGTGGGGGCAGGGTCGTGGTGCTCTGACCCCGGCCCGCGCGGCGCTGGGCCCGAGCGCGGAGGTGCGCCATGACGTCCTCGAGCCCTTCGACGATCGCCGACCTCGTGCAGGCGGGCTGGGCCGACCACGAGCGCGACCCCGAGGGCGTGCTCGCGCGCCTGCGCGACGCGCTACCGCGCGTCGAGGCGGCGGCGCAGGTCGCCCCCGTCGTCGCGCTCGCGGTCCACGTCGCGGGCGAGCACCTCGGGCGCTGGGCCGACGGGCTCGCGCTCCTCGACGCGCTCGCGGGCCTGCCCGCGCTCTCGGCGGGCGACGCGGACGCGCGCGCGGCGCTCGGCGCGCTCCTCCGCTCGCGCGCGGCGCTCCACCTCGCCGCGGGCGAGCGGGCGGCCGCAGACCGCGCGCTGGCGGCCGTCCCGCCAGGCG
>JANJTH010000900.1 GCA_024711205.1 Planctomycetota bacterium
TCCTCGCGCGCGAGGAGGCCCAGCGCGAGCCGCGCCTCCCAGGCGTCCGGGTCCTCGGGGTCCCCCGCCGCCCGCGTGAGGTCGGCGCGCGCGGCCGCGAGGTCGCCCTGCCGGTAGCGCGCGAGGCCGCGCACGAGGAGGAGCCCGGCGTGTTCCGCGTTCGGGGCGACCAGCGCAGCGTCGGCCGCGGCGACGGCCTCCTCCGCGCGGCCCGCGCGAAGCTGGCTGTGGGCCATGACGGCCGCGGCGTCCGGGTCGCCGGGCGGGGCCCGTCGCGCGACCTCGAGGGCCTCCGCGCGGAGGTGCGCCTGGTCGAGCGCCCGGGCCAGGCGACCGTCCTCGCCGAGCAGCCGCGCGAGCTCCACCCCACGCTCGAGCCGGCCGCAGGCGAGCGCGCTCCACACGACGAGCCAGCCGAGCGCGGGGTCGCCCGCGCGTCGGGCGAGCTCGTCGGCCGCGGCGAGCGTGCGGTCCGGGCGACCCAGGCCGGTCCACGCGGCGGCGGCCACGAAGCGCGCGAGCCCATCCTCGGAGCCGCGCTCGAACGCGCGCTCAGCGTCCGCGAGGGCCTCCTCGAAGCGACCGGCCTGGAGGAGCGCCCCGGCGCGGGCCTGGAACCCTGCGCCGTCGCGGGGCGCGAGGCGCACGAGCCGCTCGGCCACCTCGAGCGCCCCGGCCTGATCGTCGCGGGCGGCGCGCGCCGCGACGAGCTCCTCCAGGCCCTCCGGGTCGAGGGGCGCGAGCGCGAGCGCGCGCTCCGCCAGCGCGACCGCGAGGCGAGGGTGTCGACCGTGACGGGCGAGCCGCGCCTCGAGGGCCAGGAGCTCCGGCCGCTCGACGCCCCCTGCGCGGGCCTCGGCGAGCCGCCGCGCGGCCGCCTCGGGCCGCCCCGCCCCCGCCGTCGCGATCGACCAGGCGTAGAGCGCGACGGGGTCGTCGGCGGCCTGCGCGAGCGCCTGGGCCGCCAGCGAGAGGGTCTTCGGCCCGTCGCCCTCGAGGAAGGCCAGGTGCGCGCGACCGGCGAGCGCGAGCGGCGCGTCCGGTGCCAGGTCGTCGAGCGCCCGCGCGAGGGCGGGGGCGTGGTCCACGGCGATCGCGTCGAGGGCACGCTCGGCCGCGGCGTCCCGCGCGGGGCGAGCGGCGTCCGCCCCGGGAGGGCCGACCGGCAGCGCGGCGAGGCGAGCGAGCGCCCAGGTCACCGCCGGGTGGTCGGCGAGGACGCGCCCCCGGAGGCGGCGCAGGGTCCGCCGCGCGGCCTCGCGTCCGACCGTGGCGCCCTCGAGCGCGGCGAGCGTCGCGAGGGCCGGCGTGAGGTGGACCCGCTCCGCCAGGAGCGGCGCGAGCGCGGCGCCGGCGCGCTCGTGCTCCCCGCGGGCGAGCAGGGCCCGGGCCAGGGCGACGCGGTCCCGCGAGGGCGTCGCGCTCCCGGCCTCGAGCGGACCGCCCCCGAGCTCGCGGACGACGGCCTCCGGCGTCGCGTCGGCCGCGGCGAGCAGGCGGACCCAGCGCGCCTCCGCCGCGAGGTCCGCGTCCGCGGGATGGGTCTCGGCGCGGTCGGGAGGGGGCTCGAGCGCCGCGAGTGCCTCCGCAGGTCGGCCCTCCGCGAGCGCGAGCGTGGCCTCGGCGAGGCGACGAGCCGGGCCGGGGGGGAGCCGCCTCAGGTCGTCTCGGGCCTCCGCCAGGCGGCCCGCGAGGGCGCGCGCGCGCGCGCGCGTCGCGAGGAGCTCGTCGCCCGCCTTGTCGCCCGACCCGACGGATCGCTCGGCGAGCTCGAGCTGCCGGAGCGCGCCCTCGGCGTCGTCGAGCGCGAGCAGGACCTGCGCGCGGAGGAGGTAGAAGCCCTGGAACAGGGACCGAGGCGCGGGGTGGGCCGCGACGTGCACGGCGGCGCGGCCGAGCGCCTGCTCGGCCGCGCCGGGGTCGCCCGCGCGCCAGACGAGGAGGCCCAGGAGGGCCCAGTCTGCCGAGTCGGGCGGCGAGTGGTCCAGCCCCCGGCCTCCGCGCGGCGCGCGGAGCCAGCCGTCGAGCGCCTCCGCCGCCTCGGCGGCCGTCTGCAGGCCTTGCTGCCAGCCCAGCTCGATCGCTGCGCGCGAGACGTCGAGGTCGCCCGGCGCCAGCGCCCGCGCGCGGATGAGCGCGTCGGCCGCCCCCCGCGGATCGAGCGCGGCGAGCGCCCGAGCGAGCCGGGCCGAGAGCCTGCCCTGCGTGGTCGGGCTCGCGTCGGGCGCGGCCTCGAGCGCCCGACGACATACGAGCGCGGCGTGCTCGGCGAGGCGGAGCGTGAGCAGCTCGCGCGACACGACGAGCGCGGCGCTCGGCTCGGCGGGGCAGGCCGCCGCGGCCTCCGCGCCGCCCCCCAGGCGCGCGAGGCACAGCGCGCGCTCGGCCGCGGTCGTCGGGTCGTCGGCCGGGCCGAGGCGGTCGAGGGCGGCCTTGGGGTCGAAGACGGCGAGCCACGCGGTCTCCTGGGCCCGGTCGGCGGCCGACGCGTTCGCCCCCCTCGCGCGGGCGGCCGCCACGGACGCGCGGACCGGCTCGCCCACGCGGCCGAGGACGCGGGCGCGCGTCCAGTGCGCCTCCGAGGGCGCGTCCGGGCCGCTCCCGAGGGCGTCGAGCGCGAGCCAGGCCGCGAGCGGCCGGCTCGCGGAGGTCGCCGCGCGCAGGGCGGCGAGCGCGTCGTCCGGGGGCGCCTCCTGCTCCGGGTCGGGCGCCGCGGGCTCCGTCCCGGGCCCGGTCGGCGCCGGGTCGCCCAGCGGCGCGGGCGGGACGTGCGGCGCGTCCGCAGCCGGTGGCGCGGGGGGCGCCCCGTCCGGGCGTGGCGACCCGGCGGGCGGCTGCCCGAGGCCTCGGCCGATCGCAGCCGCGAGGACGAGCCCAGCCACGAGGACGAGCCCAGCCGCGAGGACGCGCCGAGGGCCCCGGCTCGCGCGCCGGGCCTCCGCGCGGCGAGGGGCGCGCACGAGGGCCTCGAGGGCGACGGCGAGCCCCTCGGCCGAGGGCGGCCGGGCGGCCGGGTCCTTGGCCAGGCAGGCCAGGCACAGCGCGTCGAGCGCGGCGGGCACGTCGGCGCGGGGCGGCGCGTGGCGCGACGGCGCCTCCGGCAGGGCCTGCACGACGGCCTCGAGCGTGGCGAGCGCGCTCGCGCCGACGAAGGGGGGGCGGGCGGTCAGCGCCTCGAACAGGAGCGCGCCGAGCCCGTAGACGTCGGTGTGCGGCCCGATCCGGGCGCCCTCGCCGAGGGCCTGCTCGGGCGCCATGAACCCCGGGGTGCCCGCAACCTGGCCGGTGCGCGTGAGCCCGGCCAGCGAGCCGTCGGGCGCGACCGCGCGCACGAGCCCGAAGTCGACGAGCACGGGCCCCTGGGGCCCGAGGAGCACGTTGCTGGCCTTGAGGTCCCGGTGGAGCACGCCGCGGGCGTGGGCGTGCGCGACGCCGCGCGCGACGCCGGCGACCGCCTGCGCGGCCTCGCGCCAGGGCAGCGGGCCGCCCGCGCGGAGGCGCTGGGCGAGCGAGGGCCCCTCGACGAGCGACATGGCGAGCCAGGGCCGCCCGCCCTCGACGCCCGCGTCGAGCACGGCCGCGATCGCCGGGTGGTCGAGGCGGCGTAGCGCCGCGACCTCGCGCTGGAAGCGGAGCGCCAGGTCGAGGTCGCCCACGGCCGTGAGCACCTTGACGGCGGCCGCGCGGCCCTGGGCGTCGCGGCCGCGGTAGACGGCCCCCATGCCGCCCCGGCCCAGCTCCGCCGTCAGCTCGTAGGGACCGATCCGCATGGCCCGAGCCTACGCCGGGCTGCGCCGGCGCACCCGCGGGCCGCGCGGCGGCCAGGTCAGCGCCCTGCCGCGCGCGCGGCCTCCTCGCGGGCGAGCAGCGCGAGCACGAGGTCCGCCTCGCGGGCGGCCGGATCGAGCGTGTCCAGGCGGGCCTGCTCGAGGTCGTCGCGCGCGCCAGTCCCGTCGGCGAGCCGCCAGCGCGCGAGCCCGCGCACGAGGTAGAGGAGCGCGCGTCCCTCGGCCCCCGCGGGCGCGGCCGCCAGCGCGCGCGCGGCGGCCGCCTCCGCGTCGGCGGAGCGGTCTCGCCGGAGCAGGTC
This sequence comes from Planctomycetota bacterium, assembly GCA_024711205.1. Classification (GTDB taxonomy): domain Bacteria; phylum Planctomycetota; class J058; order J058; family J058; genus JANJTH01. Next base: position 4,088 of record JANJTH010000900.1, read on the forward strand.
GCGCGCGAGGACGCCCGCCGCGTAGGGCGCG
>JANJTH010000932.1 GCA_024711205.1 Planctomycetota bacterium
GGGTCCGCGAAGCACCACGCGCGCGGCGCCGCCCCGGCGCCCGGCGGCCCTGCGCCGCGCCAGGCCGCCTCGACGGCCGCGAGGAGCGCGGCCGTGCCCTCGCCGCGGAGCGCGACGGTCTCGACCACGGGGCAGCCGAGCGCCGCGCGCAGCCGGGCCGTGGGCACGTCGAGCCCGCCCCGGCGCGCCTCGTCGACGAGGTTCAGCGCGACGACGACCGGGCGGCCCAGGTCGAGGACCTCGGAGAGGAGGAACAGGTTGCGGCGGAGGTTCGTCGCGTCGAGGACGGCGAGCACGACGTCCGGGGCCCGCCGCTGGCCGTACCCCGGGCCCGGCGGCCCGTCGCCGCCCCCGGGCGCCGGCCCCCCGCCGCGCGCCCAGCCGCCCTCGAGGACGCGCTCGACCTCCGCCTCGTCCATGGCGCTCGGGACCAGGCTGTAGGTGCCCGGCAGGTCGACCACGCGCGCGGCGGCGCCCGAGGGCAGCGTGGCCCGCCCCTCCATGGCCTCGACCGTCACGCCCGCGTAGTTGGCGACCCGCTGGCGCAGCCCGGTGATCGCGTTGAAGAGCGTCGACTTGCCCACGTTCGGGTTGCCGACGACGGCGACGAAGCAGGCGTCGCCCTCGGGGTGGCCGGCGGCCGGGGTCGCCGGGCCCCCCGCCGGCGCGGGGCCGAGCGTCGCCGCGCTCACGCCGCGCTCGGCGCCGCGGCGGGGCCGCTCGCCGCCGTCGGGCGCCCCGCCGGGTCGGGCGGCCCGCCGTCGCCCTGGCCGCGCGCGGTCGCGACCTCGACCAGGCCGGCCACGGCGCGCCGGAGCGCGAGCCGCGCGCCCGCGACGTCGACCTCGAGCGGGTCCCCGAACGGCGCCGCACGCACGACCCGGACCGCGGTCCCCGGCACGATCCCGAGCTCCATGAGCTCGGCCTCGAGCTCACCGCACACGCCGAGGTGCACGACCCGGGCGGGCGCTCCGAACGGCAAGTCGGCGAGCGTCATGGGCTCCTCGCGAGCGCCTTGAGAATGAGTCTCAAGATCAGGCGGGATCCTAGCCAGGCCGCCCGCGCGCGGCAATGGTCGCGCCGTGGCGCGCGCCGGCGCACGCGTGGCCTGCGCGAGGGTCGCTTCAGCGGGCGGCGAGCGCGGCGCGGGCCCCACCGGGCCCGGACCCCATCGGGCGCGGACCCCACCGGGCCCGCGGCGTCACCGCGTCTTGCGCGCCCGCTCCATCTCGCGCTTGTCGGCCTTCTCGCGGGCCGCCTCGCGCTTGTCGCCCTTCTTGCGGCCGCGGCACACGCCGAGCTCGACCTTCGCCTTGCCGTCCTTGAAGTAGACCTCGAGCGGCACGAGGGTCAGGCCCTGCCGGTCCGTCTTCTGGGCGAGCTTCGTGATCTCGCGCCGGTGGAGCAGCAGCTTGCGCGGGCGCAGCGGCGTGTGGTTCACGTAGCCGCCGTGCGTGTAGGCCGCGATGTGCAGGTCGACGAGCCACATCTCGCCCTGCTTCTCGCGCGCGTAGGCGTCGTTGAAGGCGACCTGCCCCTGCCGGAGCGACTTCACCTCGGTGCCCAGGAGCACGAGCCCGGCCTCGAGCTTCTCGAGGACCTCGTAGTCGTGGAACGCCTTGCGGTTCTTCGCCACGGGCCGGATCGCCCCGGGCTTGGGCTTGGTCATGCCCGCATTCTGCCACGGCGCCGCGGCCGCCGCAGCGCGCGGCCCGGCGCCTCGCCGAGGCCCCCTTCCCCCCGGGGTCCCGGGGAGGCAGGCGCCGGCGCCGCCAGCGCCTTACGCTCTTCGCCCGAGGAGGCGGCGCCGCGCGCATGGAGACGGTCTACGTCATCGGCCCGGCGCTGCTGCTCGTGGTCGTCCTGGCGGCCGTCTGGCTCGATCGGTTCAGCGTCCCGATCATCCTCGTCGCGCTCGGGCTCGGGCTGCTCGCGGGCAGCGACATCCTCGGGCTGTGGCACTTCGACGACGTCGCGCTCGCCAACGAGGTGGCGAACGCCGGCCTCGTGTTCATCCTGTTCCAGGGCGGCCTCGTCACGAAGCTCAGCGTCCTGCGGGCCGTCGCCGTGCCGGCCGGGGGGCTGGCGACGCTCGGCGTCGTGCTGACCGGCGCCGCCACGTTCCTCGTCCTGCGCTTCGCCCTGGGCTGGCCGGCCGATCGGTCCCTCCTGCTCGCGGCGGTGATCTCCTCGACCGACGCGGCGGCCACCTTCTCGATCCTCCGCCGGCAGTCCCTCCCGCCGCGCCTCGCCTCGACGATCGAGATCGAGAGCGCGGCGAACGACCCCATGGCGATCCTGTTGACGCTCGTCGTCGTCCAGAGCCTGACCTCCGACACGAGCCTGGGCTGGCTGGTCCTGCCCGTCCTCGCCTGGAAGTTCGTGGCCGGGCCGGTCGTGGGCTGGGTGATGGCCCGCGTCGCGCTCGCGGCCTTCGACCGGCTGAACCCGCAGGACCGCGGCTACTACTACGTGCTCCTGGTCGCCGTCGTGATGCTCACGTACGGCCTCGCGGAGCTGGCGCGGGCCAGCGGCATGCTCGCGGTCTTCACGGCCGGCCTCGTCATGGGGAACCGGCGCTTCATCTACCAGCAGGGCGTCCGCAACTTCTCGGCCGCGCTCTCCATGATCGCGAACATCGGCGTGTTCGTGATGATGGGCCTCCTCGTCTTCCCGAGCCAGTGGCTGGGCCTCTGGCACGACGGGGTCGTCCTGTTCCTCGTGCTGTCGTTCGTCGCCCGGCCGGTGGCCGTCTGGCTCGGCACCGTCGGGATGAGGTTCGGCGCCCGGGAGCGGGCCTTCATGTCCTGGGCGGGCCTCCGCGGCGCCGTCCCGATCGTGCTCGCGACCTACCCCATGGCCGCGGGCCTGCCTGCCGGGCAGGACGTGTTCAACCTCGTGTTCTGCGCCGTGATCCTGTCGGTCGCGGTCCAGGGCTCGACGCTCGGTGGGCTGGCGCGGTGGCTCGACCTGTCGATCCCGTCGCGGCCGCGCCCGCGGTACGGCCTCGAGCTGGTCACCATGGCGCACAGCGACCTCGACCTGATCGTGGTCGACCTGCCCGACCCGAAGGGGCGACCCGGCCCCCGCATCCGCGACCTCTCCCTGCCGCCCGGCTCGATCCTGACCCTGGTCACGCGGGGCAACGAGGTCGTCGCCCCGACCGGCAACACGCGGCTGCTCGGCTGGGACCAGGTCACGGTCCTGGGGCGCCCGGCCGACGAGCCCGAGGTCCGGGCCGCGCTGCTCGCCCCCTTCGGGCGGCCGCCGGAGCCCGACGAGCCGACCACGCGGGTGCTCGACGCCGCGCCCGCGGCGCAGCCCCCGGCGCCCGCCGACGCGGCGCTCCACGACCACGTCGTGCTCCTCGGCCACGGCAGCGTCGGGACCGTGCTCGCCCGGCTCCTGCGCCAGCGGGGCCTGCCGTTCGTCGTGGTCGAGCAGGACCGCATGACGGCGGAGGCCCTCGGCCGGCAGGGGGTGCCCGTCCTGCACGGCGCGGGCGAGGACCCGGCGCTCCTCGACCGCGCCGGCGTGAAGGACGCGCGGCTGCTCCTCGTGACGGCGACGCAGCCGGTGGCCGCGCGGCGCGCGATCGAGCACGCGCGGCGCGCGAACCCGCGGATCGAGGTGATCGCCCGCGTGCACCACGAGGCGCTGCGGAGCGCCCTGAGCGCGCTCCCGCGGACCCGCTGCGTGGAGGGCGACGTCGAGCTCGCATACGCGATGGCGCGGGCCATGCTGCTCGCGAGCGGCGTGAGCGCGATCGAGGCCGAGGCGCTCCTGATCGACGCGCGGCGCGGCGAGGTCGAGCCGGCGGCGAGCTCGACCCGGGTGATCGAGGTCCACGTGCCGGTGGCCTCGCCGGCCGTGGGCAAGCGCCTCGCCGACCTCGAGCTCCCCCCCGGGGCGCTCGTGATCACGATCGCGCGTGGCGGCGAGTTCGTCGTCCCGGGCGGGCAGACCGAGGTCCGCGCGGGGGACGCGCTGCTCGTGCTGGCCGACCTGGACAAGGCGCGCGCGATCGAGGGCCTCGTCGACTCGAGGCCCGCGGCGCCGGACGCGCCCGACGCCCTCCCGACGCCGCCGGCCCCTCCCCCCCCGGCCTGAAGGGGCGGCGGGCCCACGCGCGCCAGGGGGCTGGCCCCCCGTACGCGACGCGGCCCGCCGGGGTCACCGGCGGGCCGCGCTGGGGAGTGGAGGCGCCGGGAGTCGAACCCGGGTCCCGAAGCCGCTCCACACGAGCGTCTACGTGCGTAGCCCACCGTTTTTCTCGCCTCGGGGTGCCGGTGGGCGGAACCCGTCGAGGCCAGCCCCGCTTGGTTCTCGTCACTTCCCCCCGGGGCGGGGAGTCGCGACCAGCCCATTTTGCTGCCGCCGACCGTCGTCCCATGGGCGGGGACTCCGGGGCGGGCCACTTAGTTAATTAAGCGGCGAGAGCGTAGTTGGTGTTGGCAACTAAGCGTTTCCCGGGGGTTTTACGAGGCCTCCCGGGGACCTCGGCACGCAACTCGAGCTTCCTGACTCCGGTCGAAACCGTTTCGCCCCCAGTGGACGAGCCGTGATTCTACCCGGCAGACGCGGGACCGTCACGGCACCTGACGCGAGCCCCCGCTTGCCCGCGCCGGGCGCCCCGTGGTCTCCTGCCCCGCATGGCGCTCGTCGACCCCCAGGCCCTCGCGCAGCCGTTCCTCGACCAGGTCCGCCGCGAGGTCGACCGGCTCGGGCCGATCCGCCTCACGGGGCTGCTCGCCAGCCACGAGCGGGCCAGCCAGGTGTACGCCGACTACGCGGCGGCCGGCTGCGCGGCGACCGGGATCGGCTGGGACCTCCGGCGCGTCGACCCCGAGGACGTGTCCCGCGTCGTGTTCGAGCTGAACGACGACCCGGCCTGCCACGGGATCATGGTCTTCTACCCGATCTTCGGGGGCGCCCGCGACCGCTCGCTCCAGAACGAGCTCCGCCCCGAGAAGGACGTCGAGGGGCTCCACGCCCAGTGGACGGGGCGCCTCTACCACGACATCCGCACCGTCGACCCCGAGGGCAAGAAGAAGGCCGTGCTCCCCTGCACGCCGCTCGGCGTCGTGAAGTCGCTCGAGGCGCTCGGCGCCTACCGGACCGAGCTCGGGCCGCGCCGCCAGGCCGACGGGCTCGTCGCGACCGTGTTCAACCGGAGCGAGGTCGTGGGCCGCCCGCTCGCCGCCATGCTCGCCCACGACGGCGCGCGGGTCTTCAGCTTCGACATCGACGGCCCCGTGATCTTCGAGGGGCGGCGCGTGACGCCGACGGACATCGACCGGCGCACGGCCCTCGCCCTGTCCGACGTCGTCGTCGCCGCCGTGCCGAGCCGCGACTTCCCGCGGGTCCGCGCCGAGGAGCTCAAGCCCGGCTGCGTGGCCGTGAACGTCGCCCACGTGAACAACCTCGCCGAGGACGTGGTCGACGTGGCGAAGCACACGCTGCTGCGCGTGGGCCCGATCACGGTCGCCATGCTCATGCGCAACACGGCGCGGCTGTTCGAGAACTTCCACCGGGGGTAGGGGCGAGGGGGACCAGGTCCTCGAGCGCGCAGGCGTCCCGTGGGCAGAGGCCCCGGACCTGGCCGCTCTTCCCGTTCCCGTTCCCGTTCCCGTTCCCGTTCCCGCGGTCGTGCGAGGGCCTCGCCCTCCCTTCGGGGCAAGGGCAAGGGAAGACGGGCGGCCGCGCTGGGGCGCCGCAGGCCGGCCGTGCCCGCGCGCTCAGGCGTGGACGAACGCCGCCCGGGCGCGCGGGCCCTCGCGCAGGAACGTGTCGAGCCCGATCCGCATGTCCTTCGTCTCGGCGCAGGCGCCGAACAGCCGCGCCTCGAGCGCGAGCCCGTCCGCGAGCGTCCCGCGGGCGCCCTCGAGCACCGCCCGGCACACGAGCGCGTCGATCGCGCGGCTCAGGTGCCCGAGCTCCTGCGGCGGCAGCGCCTCGGGGACGCCCTCGAGCGGGCCCGCGGGCAGGCGCCGCGCGGGCGGCGCGCCGCGCGCCAGCTCGCGCGCGCGGAAGCAGGCGCGCACGAGCAGCTCCTCGCGCGGGACGACCACGTCGACGAGCCCGAGCGCGAGCGCCTCGGCCGCGTCGACGGGCTTGCCCGCGCGCAGGAGCCGCGCCGCCGCCTCGACGCCGAGCAGGCGGGGCAGGCGCTGCGTCCCGCCCGCGCCGGGCAGGATCCCCAGGTTCACCTCGGGCTGCCCGAGCAGCGCGTCGGGGACGACGAGCCGCTCCTGGCAGGCGAGCGCGAGCTCGAGCCCGCCGCCGAAGGCGAGCCCGTTGAGCGCGGCGACGACGGGCTTGGTGCAGGCGGCGAGCCGGTCGAGCGGCCGCTGCGACCCGCGCGACATGGCCTCGCCCTCGGCCGCGGACGCGACCTTCGCGAGCATGCCCACGTCGGCGCCCGAGACGAACGCCTTCGTCCCCCAGCCCGTCACGACCGCGGCCGCGATCGCCGGGTCGGCCTCGAGCGCGGCGAGGTGCCGCTCGAGCTGCGCGAACACGTCGGCGTCGAGCGCGTTGAGCACCTTCGGCCGGCGGATCGTGAGCACGGCCACGCCGTCGCGGTCGGCGCGGCGCACGTGCTCGACCTCCCAGGGGCGGTCGGCCTCGCCCCGCTCGACGAGGCAGCGCGCGACCGGGAACCCGGGGTGCTCGGCCGCGAAGCGCCGCACGAGCCCGAGCGCGGCCCGCGGGCCGAGCGCGTTGATCGCCCGCAGCGGCGGCTCGAGCACGAGCCCCTGCTCGAGCGCCAGCTCGTAGTCCGACGGGTCGACGATCCCCGCGTCGAGGACCTCGCAGACGAGCCCGAAGTAGGTCGCGCGCAGCGCGTCGCCGACCGCCTGCTCGACCGCCGGCGGGACCTCGACCACCTCGCCCTTGCGCGCCACGGGCCAGGGCGTCCCGGCCGCGGCGTGCTCGCGCAGCGACGCCGGGGGGGAGTACCACGCGCACACGCGCCCGTGGAGCTCCGCGAGCCCGTGCGCCGTGATCGGGTTGCCGCCGGTCAGGTTGTGCGCGGTGAACGGGCCGACGCCGAGCCCGAGCGCCCGCTGCGCGACGGCGTCCACCTGCGGGACCGTCGCGACGCCGCGCTCGACGAGGAGCGCCGACGTCTGGAGCAGCCCCTCGAACACCGGGTCGACGGCGTAGCCGTAGCGGCTCCCGACCCGCACGGGGAGCTTCCCGATCGCCTCGTAGAAGGAGAGCAGCCAGGCCGTCGTCTCGGGCGCCGTCTCCGCGCCCGGCACGACCTCGACGACCGGGTTGCGCTCGGCCGGGAAGAAGTAGTGCGCGACCGCGCAGCGCCCCGGGTGCGGCACGCCCGCGAAGATCCGCTCGGGCTCGAGGTGCGACGAGTTCGAGAGGAGCAGGGCGTCCGCGGGGCAGCGCGCCGCGACGAGCGCCATGATCTTGCCCTTGACCCGCTCGTCCTCGGTGGCCGCCTCGACGACGAGCCCCGCGCCCGCGAGCGCGTCGTAGTCGCTCGTGAACCGGAGCGCCGCGAGCAGCTCCTCCGCCGCGGCCGGCTTGAACGCCTTCGTCTCGACGCCCTTCCCGACCTTGCCCTCGAGCTTCGCGCGCCCGCGCGCGAGCGCGTCGTCGCTGATGTCGACGACGACGACCTCGACCCCGTGCGGGGCGAGGACCTTCGCGAGGTGGAGCGCTATGTCCGGCCCGATCTGCCCCGACCCGATCACCCCGACCTTGCCGAGCGTCCGCCCGGCGTGCGCGTAGGCCACGCGAGCCCTCCCGTCTCCGAGCGCGCCCGGGTCGCGCGGGCCGAGGGCCCGGGCCGCGACCGGCCGCGAGGAGCGCGGATCCTACCCCGGGCCGCGCCCTGCCCCGCCCCCGAGCGCGCGCCCGTAGAATCCGCGCCGCGTGATCCCGCCCCGCGCAGCCCCCGACTTCAAGGAGCGCCTCGGGCGGCTCGTCCACCACCCGTGGGCGAGCCTCGCGATCGTCGCCTTGATCCTCGTCTCGGTCGGGCTCGTGATCGTCCACCTGCGTCTCCCGCCCGAGGACCCGCGCCAGGGCCCGATCGAGCGCGTGCAGGCCGTGATCACGCTCGTGTTCGTGGTCGAGCTCTCGCTCAAGGCCTACGTGGCGCAGAGCCGGCTCCGCTTCCTCGCCCAGTACTGGATCGACATCGTCGCCGTGATCCCCTGGGCCCAGAGCCTCCGGCTCCTGCGCGTGCTCCGGCTCCTGCGCGTGTTCCGCGCCGCGGTGATCCTCTCGCGGCGCGTGCGGTTCGTCTCGGCGCTCTTCCGCTCGGCGCTCGGCGAGTACCTCGTGCTCGCCATGATCCTGCTCTCGCTCCTCCTGATCGGCAGCTACGTGCTCCACCTGAGCGAGCGCCACGCGCGGGTGGCCGCCCTGCGCGCCGCGCACGCCGACCCCGACGGCGCGGGGCCGGCCGCCCCCGCGCCCGTGGTCGTCGCCGTGAGCGGCGACGGGCGCGTGACCGAGGTCGACTTCACGCCCGCGGCCCTCGCGGACCCGCAGGAGCTCGGGCGCCGGACCGCCGAGGCCGTGAACCGCGCGCTCGCCCGCGAGGGTCAGGGCGGGCCCGAGCTCCCGCCGCCCGAGGAGGACCTGTCCGACCCGGTCAACGCGGCCTGGGCCACGGTGTTCTTCCTGGTCGCGACCGAGCCCATGGTCGCGACGCCGCGCTCGACCGTCGGCAAGGCCGTCGTGCTCGCCGTCATGTTCGGCGGGCTCACGACCTTCGCCGTCTTCACGGGGATCGTCTCGGCGCTCATGGTGAACCGGCTCCGGCGCCGCATGGAGATCGACGACATGGACGTGTTCTCGCTCAACGAGCACCTCGTGATCTGCGGCTGGAACAACCTCGTGCCGCTGATCCTCGAGGAGTTCCAGGACGCGCCCGAGGCCGAGGTCCCCGCGATCGTGATCGTGGCCGAGCTCGAGGAGCTCCCGGGCGAGCTCACGAGCTCGCGGGTCGGCGCGCGGATCTTCCACGTGCGCGGCGACCCGACCACGCCCGCCGTGCTCGAGCAGGCGCGCGTGAAGCAGGCCCGCCGGGCGATCATCGTCGCCGACTCGACGAAGCCCCGCAGCGACCAGGACCGCGACGCGCGCACGGTCCTCGCCGCGCTCATGATCGAGCGCATGAACCCCGAGATCTACACCTGCGCCGAGCTGCTCAACCGCGCGAACGAGGTCCACCTGCGCGCGGCCGGGATCGAGGAGGTGATCACGACCTCCGAGGCGGGCGGGCACCACCTGGCCATGGCCGCGCGCCACCACGGGCTCGCGAACGTCGTGAGCGAGCTCATGACGGTCAAGACCGGCGCCGTCCTGAGCAAGCGCCCGGTGACCCCCGGGCTGGCCGGCAAGACGTTCCTCGCCGCGCTCGAGCAGCTCAAGCGCGAGGAGGCGACCCTCCTCGTGGGCGTCGAGGTCGGCGGCCGCGAGGGCGCCCGGGCCGCCGACTACCGGCTCGTCGTGAACCCGCCGCCCGACCACGTGCTCGCCGCGCGCGACCTGCTCGTCGTGATCGCCCCGGGCGGGCGCTGACCGTGGCGCTCGCGCCCGACGACCCGCGCCGCGCCGCGTTCGGGACGGTCGGCTTCGACCGCGCGCTCCCCGGCATGACGATCGAGGCGGCCGGCGACGGCGCCGCCGTGGTCCGGCTCGAGGTCGGCGAGGCCGTGCAGAACTGGGGCGGGACGCTCCACGGCGGCGCGATCGCGACGCTCGTCGACGACGCGGGGACGCTCGCGATCATGACGGCCGACCCGGACGGCCGCCCCGGCGTCACGACCGACCTGAACGTGAGCTACCTGAGCGCGGCGCCGGGCGGGAGCGTCGTGCTCGCGCGCGCCCGCGTGCTCAAGACCGGCCGCACGCTGGCCTTCGTCTCGGTCGACGTCGAGGACGAGCGCGGCCGCCTGCTCGCGCAGGGTCGCATGACGAAGTTCCTCGGGCGCGCCGGCCGCGCCCCGGCCGGTGGCGCCCCCGCGGGCGGCGACCCCGGCGACGTCGGGCCCGTGCGCGAGGCCCGGGGCGGGGAGTAAGCTCCCTCCTGCGCCGCCCTCCGGGCCGCGCGGTGGGAGGTCGACATGGGCCGCAGGACGTTCGGGGCCGCGCTCGCGCTGGGGGTCGCGCTGCTCCTCGGGCACGCAGGCGAGCGGGCGCTCGCGCGGCCGCCTGAGCGCGACCTCTCGGGCGCGTGGGAGCTCGCGGGCTGGAACATGGGCGCCGACCGCGCGGGCCCGCCGAGCTACCGCGGCAAGATCTTGGCCGAGCGCAAGGACAAGGACACCTACGTCGTGACGTGGGAGGTGAACGGCAAGGTCGTGAACCGCGGGGTCGGGATCTACGACCCGCGCACCGACGTGTTCGCGGGCGCCTACGCGATCCGCACGCGCGAGGGCTCGAGCCCCGGCGTGGCCGTGTGGCGGATCTCGGCCGACGGCAAGGTCATGGACTGCGTGGGCACGTTCATGGACAAGGTCGGCGACGTCGCCTGGGAGGAGTGGCGGCGGCCGGACTGAGCCGCCGCCGCGGAGCCCCGCCGGACCGTGCAGCGGATCGGCGACTACGAGGTCCTCTCCGAGCTCGGCCGCGGCGGCATGGGCGTCGTCTACCGCGCCCGGCACGTCGGGCTCGGCCGGGAGGTCGCGCTCAAGGTGGTCACGGGCGCGGGCGCCGCCCTCGACACCGTGGCCGTGCAGCGGTTCGTGCGCGAGGCCGAGAGCGCGGCCAGGCTCCACCACCCGGGGATCGTGGCCGTCCACGCGGCGGGGTGGCTCGAGGGCCGGCCCTACATGGCGCTCGAGCTCGTCGAGGGCGAGTCGCTCGCCGAGCGGGTGCGCCGCACGGGCCCGCTCCCGCAGGGCGAGGCGGCGCTGCTCGTCGCGGCGGTCGCCGACGCGGTCGCGCACGCGCACGCGCGCGGCGTGCTCCACCGCGACCTGAAGCCCGCGAACGTCCTCGTCGGCCCCGACGGCCGCCCGCGCCTGACCGACTTCGGGATCGCGCGCGCCGTCGAGGACGGCGAGGCCGAGCGGCTCACGAGGACGGGCGCCATGCTCGGCACGCCGAGCTACGCGGCGCCCGAGCTGCTCGGTGGCGACCGGGGCGAGGTCGGCCCGGGCGTCGACGTCTACGGGCTCGGCGCGCTCCTCTACGACCTGCTCGCGGGGCGTCCGCCCCACCGGGGCTCGACGGTGCTCGAGACGGTCCACGCCGTGCTCAGCAAGCCCGAGGAGCCGCTCGCGCGCCTGCGCCCCGACGTCGCGCCGGGCCTGGCCGCGATCTGCCACCGCTGCCTCGCGAAGGGCCCGGCCGACCGGTTCCCGAGCGCGGCCGCGGTGGCCGACGCCCTGCGCGCGCACCTGGCCGACGGCGCGACGGGCGCGAGGCCTCGGCGTGCCCTGCGCGCGGGGGTCGTCTTCGGCCTCGCCTTCGCGGCGGCCGCCGCGCTGGCGGCCGGGCTCGCAGTCGGCCGCGGTCCGGCGGCAGATCGGAAGAG
>JANJTH010000937.1 GCA_024711205.1 Planctomycetota bacterium
CGCGCGGCGACGTGCGCGGCCGGGCTCCTCGCGGGCGGCGCCGCGCTCTGGGCGGCCGGCCTGGCCTGGACGCTCGCCTCGCGGACGCCCTGCCCGCCCGACGCGCGCGGCCCGGCCCCGCTGCCGCCGGACGTCGCGGCCCGCTTCGCCTATCCGGAGCACGGCACGGCCCCGATCGTCACGCACACCTTCGGCGAGGAGCAGGGCCTCGGCTGGCGGAGCCGCTGGCTCTGGCTCACGGCGACGACCCCGGGCGAGGCCGCGCCGCATCGGGTCCAGGTGATCGCGCTCTCGCCCGATCCGGCGCCGCCGGGGCGCCGCGCGGCGGTGCTCGTCAGCCCGATCCTCGGGGGCGGCAACGAGGTCGCGAAGCTGATCGCCCGCTCGCTCGCGCGCCGCGGGCTCGAGGCGGCGGTCGTCCTCAGGGCCGAGAGCTACCTCGCCTCGAACGAGCCCCCGGCGCGGTTCGAGCGGGTCCTCCGCACGGCCGTGGTCGATCGTCGGCGCGCGCTCGACTGGCTCTGCCAGCGCGACGATGTGGACCCCGCGCGGCTCGGCGCGATCGGCGTGAGCATGGGCGGGATCGCGACGGCGATCCTCGCCGCGGTCGAGCCGCGCGTGCGCGCGAGCGTGCTGGCGCTCTCGGGCGGGCCGATCGCCGACGTCGTCGTGTCGTCGGGGCAGCGCCGCGTGGTCCGCTACGTGGCCGAGGCCGGAGCGCGCGGGACCCCGCCCGCCGCCTTGCGGGACGCGCTCCGCCGCGAGGTCGTCTCCGACCCCGTCGCGCTCGCGCCCCACGTCGACCCCCGCCGCGTGCTCGTGATCGGGACGCGCTTCGACGACTGCGTGCCGACGCCCTGGCAGGCCCGCCTGCTCGACGCGCTCGGCCGCCCCGAGCACGAGTGGCTCCCCGTGGGCCACCACCCCGCCGCGATCTACGCGCCGTACCTGCTCGCGCGCGCCGGGGGCTGGCTCGAGGCCCGGCTCGCGCCGGACTCGCGCTAGTGTCTTGCCCCGGCGATCCGAAGGATCTCCGGGGCAAGACACCGGGCCCCGGCGAAGCTGGGGCGCGGGCCGCGAGCGAGCCGGCGCGCACGAACGTGCACGAGGCGAGCGAGGGGCCCGTGGGGGCCGGTGGAGGTGGCGAGCGAAGCGAGCCAGCTCCTCGGCAGGCCCGCTCCTGGCCGACAGGCCGAGTAGGATCCGCGCGTGCGCGACCTCCTGTGGCGGGCGCTCCTCCGCCCCCTCCTGTTCCGGCTCGACCCCGAGGACGCGCACCATCTCGTGCTCGGCGCCGCCGCGCGCTGGCCGCGCCTCCTCGGCCGGCTCGCCGGGGGCCGCCCGCCGGCGGGGCTGGGGGTCTCGCTCCTCGGCCGGACGCTCCCCTCGCCCGTCGGGCTCGCGGCCGGGCTCGACAAGGACGCGGTCGCGCTGCCCTGCTGGGAGCGGCTCGGGTTCGGCTTCGTCGAGGTCGGCACGGTCACCCCGCGCCCGCAGCCGGGCAACCCGCGGCCCCGGATCCATCGCATCCCCGCCGAGCGCGCGCTCGTGAACCGCATGGGCTTCCCGAGCGCGGGCGCGGACGACGTCGCGCGCCGGCTCGAGGCGCTCCGCGCGCGCGGGCGCTGGCCCTCGATCCCGGTGGCCGTGAACCTGGGGAAGAACAAGGACACCTCGGCCGAGGCCGCGCACGAGGACTACGCGGCGGTCGCCGCCCGGCTCGGGCCGCTCGCGGACTGGCTCGTCGTGAACGTGAGCTCGCCCAACACGCCCGGCCTGCGCGCGCTCCAGGCCGCGGGGCCGCTCCGCCGGATCCTCGAGGCGACGCGCGCCGCGGCCGCAGGGCGCCCCGTGCTCCTCAAGCTCGCGCCCGACCTCGAGGACGAGGCGCTCGACGAGGCCGTCGCGATCGCGCGCGGCGCGGGCGCCGCCGGGATCATCGCGACGAACACGACGCTGACCCGCCCCCTCGCCGACCCGGCCGCGGCGCCCGAGGGCGGGCTCTCCGGCGCCCCGCTCTTCCCGCTCGCCCGGGCCAAGCTCGCGCGCGCCCTCGCCGCCGCGGGGGACCTGCCGGTGATCGGCGTCGGGGGCGTCGACCGGCCGGAGCGGGCCCTCGACCTGCTCGAGCTGGGCTGCGCGGCGGTGCAGCTCTACACGGGCTTCGTCTACGAGGGGCCCGGGCTCGTGCGCCGGATCCATCGCGCGCTCGCGGCGCGCGGCCGGCCGTAGAGGCTCGGCCGGCCGCGCCGCCTCGACCGCGCTCGCCGGTCGCGACGCACGGTCCCGGCAGGCGTGCTCGAGGTGCTCCTGCATCGCGGGCGACGACGCCCGGCTCGCGCAGGGCCTCGGCCGGCGCTCCGGCCGGGCCTCAGGGGCCCGGGCCGCCGAGCAGCGCCCGCGCGGCGTCCTCGCCGCTCGCCGCCGCGAGGGCGGCGGCGAGGGCCTCCTCGTCGGGGGTCCGGTGGACCCCCGCGGGGGCCCGGCACGCCGCCACGTCGAGGCCTGGAGCCGCCCCGGTCGCGCAGGCGCGGAGCGCGAGCACGGCCTCCTCCGGCCCGGGCGCGGGGGCGCCGAGGCTCACCCACGGGGCGCCCGCGGGGGAGGACCGGGCCACGGCGGCCCCGTCGTCGCCCGGCGCCGCGGCCTCGTGCGTCGGGCGCGGCGCGCGGCGCAGGTCGGGCACGGCGGCCCCCGCACCACGGGGCAGATCGGAAGAG
>JANJTH010000953.1 GCA_024711205.1 Planctomycetota bacterium
CCGCGCCCCTCGTCGGCCCGAGCGGGGTCGTCCCCGGCTGACGAGGGCCCGCCGTCGTCCGCGGGCCCGTCGAGGGGCCCTGCGCCCAGGCCTCCTGCGAGGCCGGCTGCACCGATCGATCGGGCCCGGCGTCGGCCGCGAGGCGCGAGGCCCCGCCGAGGGCCGCTACCGGAGCGCGCCGCGCTGGCTGCGGGCCTCGCGCTTGAGGTCCTCGACCATCTCCGCGATCTCGGGCTCCTGCTTGACCCGCTCCTCGATCCGCTCGATCGCGTAGATCACGGTCGTGTGGTCGCGGCCGCCGAAGTGGGCCCCGATGTCCGACAGGGTGAGGTCGGTCATCTCGCGGGCCAGGTACATGCAGACCTGGCGGGGGAACGCGATCCGCTTCGTGCGCTTGCGGGACTGCATGTCCGCGAGCTTCACGCGCAGGCGCGCGACGACGGCCTCGCAGATGTCCTGGATCTGCACCCGCGTCGCCTGGGTCGTGATCATGTCGGCGAGCGCGTGCTGGGCGAACGCGAGGTCGATCCGCCGGTTCATGAGCGACGCGGTGCCGACGAGGCGGTTGATCGCGCCCTCGATCTCGCGGATGTTCGACTCCATGCGCGCGGCCAGGAAGCTCACGACCTCGTCGTCGAGCCGCGTGCCCTTGGCCTCGGCCTTCTGCTTGACGATCGCGGCCCGCGTCTCGAACTCCGGCGGGTCGATCCGCGTCACGAGGCCCCACTTGAAGCGCGAGACGAGCCGGTCCTCGATCGTCGGGATCTCGCTCGGGGCGCAGTCGGCCGAGAGGATGATCTGCTTCTGCGCGTTGTAGAGCGTGTTGAACGTGTGGAAGAACTCCTCCTGGATGCGCTCCTTGTCGGCCAGGAAGTGGATGTCGTCGATCACGAGCACGTCGACGTTCCGGTACTTGTAGCGGAACTGCTCGAGCTCGCCGTCCTTGACCGCCTCGATGAACCGGTTGACGAAGTCCTCGCAGGACAGGTAGAGGATCCGCGCCCGCGGGCCGTTCTTGCGCAGGAGCGCGTGGCAGATCGCCTGGAGCAGGTGGGTCTTGCCCAGGCCGACGGCGCTGTGCACGAACAGCGGGTTGTAGGCCTGCCCGGGCGACTCGGCGACCGCGGCCGCCGCCGCGTGCGCGAGCCGGTTGTTCGGGCCGATGATGTACCCGTCGAACGTGTAGTCGTCCTTGAGCTGGACGCTCGAGTCGAGCTCGAGCGCCGCGGGCGGGGGCGACGACGCGTGCGCCCCGTTCGCCCCGCTGGCCCCGTTCGCCCCGGGCGCGCCGACGACGTCGCGCCCGCCCGGGCGGTCCTCCGCCTCCTCCGCGTCGGGCGCGCCGTCGACGCCGCCGCGCGGCACGATCACGAGGTCCGGCGTGAGCGGGCGCTCGAACGCCTCGCGGACCGCCTCGCAGAGGAGCTGATGGAGCCCGCTCTGCTCGATCCACTCCTTGACGAACGGGTTCGTCGTGCCGATCTGCACCAGCTCGTCGTCCGCGCTCACCAGCGTGAGGTTGCGGAACCACGTGTCGAAGATCGCCTTCTTCGTCCGCCCCTGGATGTGGGCGAGGGTCCGCTGGAACCGCGGGTCGACGGTCTGGGTCTGCGGCACGGGCAGTTCCTTCTTCGGGCGAGCGCGAGGCGCCCCCGAGCCGGTCGAAGGATCTGGGACATGGAGCGAGCGAGGCGAGCGCGGCGCGTCGGCCTCGGGAGCGGCAAAGTAGCAGGCGCTCCGGCCGTGTGCCACTGGTTTCTGCGCGCGCGCGCAACCACAGCGAGCGCCGGGGCGCGCCGCAGTCGGCGCTTCGCCGAATGTTCGCCGTCGCAGCGCCGGCTGGCATCCCGCGCGGCGCTCCGGCTAGGATCGCGCGCCTGCGCGCGGCCGGCGAGGCGCGCGCGGCCCGCGGGGTGCGAGATGGTCCGCGTCGAGCTCGCGTGCGTCGTGATCCACGAGCGCTCGGACGAGCAGGTCATCCTCCTGCGCGAGGCCGAGGGCGGGCGCGAGCTCCCGATCGTGATCGGGACGTTCGAGGCGTTCGCGATCGACGGGACGGTCAAGGAGCGCTCGTTCGGCCGCCCGCTCACCCACGACCTCATGCTCACGCTCGTGCGGCGGCTCGGGGGCGAGGTCGCGCGCATCGTGATCGACGACCTGCGCGAGGCGACCTACTACGCGAAGGTCGTCGTCCGGACCGGCAAGGAGGAGCTGCTCGTGGACGCGCGCCCGTCGGACGCGATCACCCTGGCCCTCAAGGCGGACGCCCCGATCTTCGTCGCGGAGCGGGTCCTGGGCGCGACCGCCGGTTAGCCTGAACCGCGGAGGGTTGGCAGAGCGGTCGAATGCACCTGATTTGAAATCAGGAGGCCCGCAAGGGCTCGGGGGTTCGAATCCCTCACCCTCCGGCCGCGCCTGCCGCGCGCGCGGCCGCGAACCGCGCGACCTTGCCCCTGCTTGCGCGGGGGAGGCGCGCCGCTACAATGCGCCGGTCCCAGCGGGGGTGACCCCGCGCGCTCGGTCCACGGGAGAGATGGCAGAGTGGTCGATTGCGGTGGCTTGCTAAGCCATTGAAGGGGAACTACGCCCCTTCCGGGGGTTCGAATCCCCCTCTCTCCGACTCGACGCCGCACGAGCACTCGTGCGGCGTCGCCGTTTCCGCGCGGCGCGCGCGTCCGTCCCGCCGGCGCGCCGCGCCCGCCGCCGTCGTCACGCTGGGGCTCCTCGGGGCGACCGGCTGCGTCGAGCGCCAGCTCGTCGTCGAGACGGTCCCGGCCGAGGCCGAGGTCTTCGTCGACGGGCGCGAGGTCGCGCGGGCGCCCGACGCCCCCGCGGTCGCGAGCTTCGACTTCTACGGCGTGCGCGTCGTCACCGTGCGCGCGCGCGGCCACCGCCCGGTCCGGCGCGTGGTCGTGCTCGACCCGCCCTGGTGGCAGCTCACCCCGTTCGACCTCGTGACGGACCTGCTCTGGCCGGGGACGCTCCGCGACGAGCGGCGGCTCGGCCCCGTCGTGCTCGAGCCGCGCGAGGACCCGGCGTCCGTCGACGTCGACTCGCTCGTCCGCCGCGCGGACGCGCTCGCGCTCGAGGAGCGCCGGCCGTGACCGCCCCCGCGGCGGACGTGGCGGGGACCCCCCGCAGGGGGCCGACGCCGCTCGCGGGGCGGCGGGTCACCGTCCTGGGGCTCGGCACGTTCGGCGGCGGCGAGGCCGTCGCGCGGTTCCTCGTGGCCGAGGGGGCGCGGGTGACCGTGAGCGACGCGAAGTCGCCCGAGCAGCTCGCCGGGCCGGTCGCCGCGCTCGCCGGCCTGCCGATCGCGTGGTCGCTCGGCGGGCACCGCGAGGCCGACGTGCTCGAGGCGGACCTCGTGGTCAAGAACCCGGCGATCCCGCCCGACGCGCCGTGGGTCGTCCGCGCGCGGGAGGCCGGGGTCCCGCTCACGAGCGAGCTCGTGCTCGCGCTCGAGCGGCTCGAGCGGCCGTTCGCGGTCGTCACCGGCTCCAAGGGCAAGACGACGACCGCGACGCTCCTCGGCGCCATGGCGGGCGCCGTGGTCGCCGGCAACAACGAGCGCCCGCTCCTCGCCGCGCTCCCCGCGCTCCCGCCCGGCGCGCCGGTCGTCCTCGAGGTCTCGTCGTTCATGGCCGAGGACGTGGCGCGCGCCCGCCGCGAGGGGGCGACGCTGCCGCGCCCGCGCGCGGTCGTGCTCACGCACCTCGAGCCGGAGCACCTGAACTGGCACGGGACGCTCGAGGCCTACTACGAGGCGAAGCTCTCGCTCCTCGACCTGGGCCCCGAGCAGGTCCTCGTGCCCGCGGGCCACGCCGAGCTCGTCGCGCTCGCGGGGGCGCGCCGCGGGGGGGCGCGCCTGCTCCGCGCGGCCCTCGACGCGGCCCTCGACGCGGCCCCCGCGGGGCCGCCGCCCGACGTCCGCGTCGAGGGCGGGGTGGCCGTCCTCGACCTCGGGGCCGGCGGGCCGCCCGAGGCCCTGTTCCCGCTCGCGGCCCTGCGCCTGCTCGGGCGGCACAACCGGGTCAACGCGCTCCTCGCGGCCG
>JANJTH010000659.1 GCA_024711205.1 Planctomycetota bacterium
GAGCCGCCCGGATCGCCGGCGCGGCGCGCTGCGCGGCCTCGCGCGCCTCCTCGTCCTCGCCGGGCCCCCCGGCGCGCTGGGCGCCGGCGCCGCGCTGTGGGGCGGCGGCGCCGTCACGCTCCCCTGGCCCGCGCCGGTCGAGCTCGTCGAGCTCCATCGCCGGCTCGGCCCCGAGGTCGCCCTGCGCCTACCGGGGGTCGACCCCGCCCACGTCCTCGCCGGCGCCTGGGCCGGGCTCGCCCTGGTCCTCGCCGCGGGTTGGCTGCGCCTCCGCCGTTGAGCCCGCGCGGGCCTCGCGGACGAGCAGCGCCAGGACGACCGGCATGAACAGGGCCACGGCGACGTCGACGGCGGCCGGCCGCCCGGTTGCGCGCCAGTCCGCCCAGGCCTGCCCGCCGTGGCCGTGGAGCTGCTGGAGGGTCAGGACGGCGAAGGGCGCCCACAGCCAGCGCGGGCGGACGAGCAGCCCCGCCGCCGCGAGCAGGTCGATCGCGACGAACACGACGTGGCGGAGGCGATCCCCCCCCTCGGCGCCGACGCCACGGACGACGTGCGAGGCGGCCGCCCCGACGAAGCACAGGGCGGCCACGACGAACACGGGGTCCACAGATCGGGGCGTCACGGGCCGCTCCTGGCGTGCGCCGTGGCCCCGCCGGGCGGGGATCCTCGCCCGGCCGGGCCAGCGCGGGGCCGGCGCGGGGCCAGGCTTGACCCACGGCCGCGCGAGACTAAGATTCGTCCCTTCCGTCGGGGGCCCTGCCCACCGGCCAGTCGCTCGACCGGCGGGCCTGCGCCCGTCCGTCACTCGATTCGAGGTTCGCCATGGCGAAGGTTTGCGAGACCTGCGGCAAGAAGCCGATGTACGGCAACACGATCTCCCGGCGCGGCCTCGCCAAGTACAAGGGCGGCGTCGGCATCAAGGCCACCGGCGTGAACCGCCGGAAGTTCTACCCGAACCTCCAGAAGCTCCGGGTCGAGGACCAGGACGGCGCGGTCCGTCGCGCGAGGGTCTGCACCAAGTGCCTCAAGTCGGGCATGGTGAAGAAGCCCTCGATCCGCGAGATCCCCGAGGGGCTGCGCAACCGCATGCTCGCGAAGGAGGAGGCGAACTCGCCCGAGGCGCGCAAGCGCCGCGCGGCGAAGCGCGCCGAGGCGCGTCGCGCGCGTCGCAAGCAGACCGCCGCGAAGGTCGCCGCGAAGGCGGCCGCGAAGTCGGCCAAGTAGCACCAGCGCGCCCGCGCGTGCTCGACCCGCGGACCCCCGAAGGCGTCGCGCACGTGGCGCGGCTCGCCCGGATCGAGCTGTCTCCGGGCGAGGCGGCGGAGTTCGCCGGCGACCTCTCCCGCGTCCTCGACGCGGCGCGGGCGCTCGAGGCGCTCGATCGGGACCCGCCTGCCGGCGGACCTGCGGCAGGCGAGTCGGGAGCCGGCGAGCCGGGCGACCTGCCCTGGGCCGAGCCCGTCGCGCTCTCCGGCCTCCGCGCGGACGAGGTCGAGCCGTCGCTCGATCAGGCGGCGGCGCTCCGCGGCGCCCCCGCGCAGGCGGGCGGCGGGTTCGCCGTGCCGCCCGTCCTCGCCGTCGAGTAGCGCCGGACCGCGGGCGACCGGCCGCGGGCAGGGAGCAAGATGCCTTCGAGGGCGGACGACCTCGCCGACGGAGTCCCGGGCGCTTCGGCCCTCGCGGCGGCGATCCGTCGCGGTGCGCGGACGGCCGCGCAGGCGCTCGCGGCCTGCCGCGCGCGCGTCGACGCCTGGGAGGCCCCGGACGGCCCGGCGCTCGGGGCGTTCCTGCGCTGGCCGAGCGGGGACGTCGGGGCCGGCGGCGGCGACGCGGACCTGCACGCGGCGGCCGAGCGCGCGGCGGCGGACGTGGACGCGCGGGTGGCGCGCGGCGAAGACCCGGGCCCGCTCGCGGGCGTGCCGGTCGCGGTCAAGGACAACCTGTGCGTCGCGGGGGGGGAGACGACGGCGGGTTCGCGGATCCTCGCCGGCTGGCGGCCGCCCTACGACGCGACGGCCGTCGCGCGCCTGCGCGCGGCCGGGGCCGTCGTGCTCGGCAAGACGAACCTCGACGAGCTCGGCATGGGGAGCTCGACCGAGCGCTCGGCCTGGGGGCCGACGCGCAACCCGTGGGACCTCGAGCGCGTCCCCGGCGGATCGTCGGGCGGCTCGGCCGCGGCCGTGGCTGCCGGGCTCGCGCCGCTCGCGCTCGGCTCGGACACGGGCGGCTCGATCCGGCAGCCCGCCGCGCTGTGCGGGGTCGTCGGCGTGAAGCCGACCTGGGGGCTCGTCTCGCGCTGGGGGCTCGTCGCGTTCGCGTCGTCGCTCGACACCGTGGGGCCGCTGGCCGGCTGCGTCGAGGACGCGGCCGTCGCGCTCGACGTGCTCGCCGGGCCCGACCCGCGCGACCAGACGACGCGGGCGCCGGAGCCGGCGGGCGCCGCGACGTCCCCTGTCGGCGGCCCCTGGCGCGTGGGCTGGACGGGCGCCGCCGGCGGCACGCCGGGCGATGCTCCGGGCGCGGTGCCGGGCGCGTGCGCCGCGGCCGT